>JAQWEK010000003.1 GCA_028704975.1 Bacteroidales bacterium
GGCAGCCATAATTCTCTGGGTTACAGAGCCTATCCCCAATTATCTTACTTCACTTCTTGTGATTTTGGGCATAGTCCTTACCCACGTTACTACGGATAAGGTTGCATACGCTCAGTTGGGGCATCCTGTTATGTGGCTGAATATCTTGTCTTTTGTGCTGGCAAGCATGCTTGTTAAGACGCAAGTGGCAAAACGGCTTGCACTCTGGCTTGTTGTAAAATTTGGAAAAAGCACAACAATGCTTGTTGTCTGTTTTCTTGTATTAAACCTGGTACTTTCTACAATCATCACTGCCACAACGGCTAAGGCGGCTATCCTTCTTCCCGTGTTTATGGTGATCTGTGCAATTTACGGAGATACGGGAGGAGATAAGCGGACAAATTTTGGCCGCAATATGGTGCTGCAGAATTTATTTCAGAATAATGTCAGCGCCTCCGGATTTCTTACCGGATCCGGAGCAAACCTACTTGCCGCCTCTTTGATTGCGGGGGCAATGGGAATGGATATGTTTAGTTATACAGAGTGGTTTACTGCAGCTTTTCCGCTGGCAATTATCCTGTTAATTCTTGGTCTTCTGATAGGTACAAATATTATATTTCCTATTAAGCCGGAAGATAGAAAACCAAAAATCCCCGGGGGCATGGCTTATTTGAAAGCTCAACTGGACGCAATGGGCAAAATGAGTTTTCAGGAGTACAAAGCCATCGGGATATTTGTAATTGTTATTTTGCTGTGGACCACTGGTAAACAGACACATATAAGCGAGACTGCTGTTGCTTTCATTGGCGCGTTGGTTGCTCTGATGCCCGGGATTGGAATTGTAAAATGGAATGAGGTTGATATTCCGTGGCACCTGATGCTGTTCTCCGCAGGCGCATATACTTTGGGTGCCGGACTGGATGCAACGGGCTTGCCTGTCACAATGGTGGACGCTTCATTTGATGCAATGGGAATTACGGCGCATACGCCGTTCTGGGCTATATACATGATAATGACCGGAATAATGCTGTTCAGCGCTTTGATATTTGAATCAAAGACAATGAGGGCTCTTATTTTTATCCCGATAGCTATTGGCGTGGCTCAAAAATTCGGGTATCCTATCATGAGCCTTGCATTCCCCGTAGCGCTGCTGATAGAGCATGTATATGTGCTGCCGTTCAATTCAAAACCGGCTGCACTTCTTTACACCACAAACCATTACAGTTGGGGGGATACCTTCAAGTTTGGAATGACCATGATGATAGTTTCCTGGATGATGATTATTGTTTGGGGCGATACCATGCTCCGCTGGCTCGGCTACACTAACGGTGTGTTTTTCTAGGATTTTTTAGTTCTAAGATTTTTTCTTGCAAGAATTTTTAGATCTTCTTTTTAATGGCCGAGGTGGTATGGACTTAAGTTGTTTATTTACAGGTAATTGCACAGATGTGGAGGTTTGAATTTAAGCACCCCTGTTTATGTAACACGCTGTATGTTAGTAATATATCATATCACCACCTGTGACTCAAGCGGAGCGGCTGAAAGCCGCGTAGCCATACCGAATGTACTCATGGCTGCAGGTCCGCAACTGTAGGGAGCGTGCCTTTCCGCGGCGGTAGCCATGTAGAACCACAAGGCAATGCGCTGCTTTGTAGCGCATTGCTTCACAGCATGCAACGCGGGCTGTGCTTGGCGGATTGCGCTACATGTGAACGCAAAGCGGTACATGCAATTTTAACGGATTGCGCTACATGTGAACGCAAAGCGGTACATGCAATTTTAGCGGAACGCCCTGCATGTGAACGCAGCTAGCACGCAAAGCATCTTTGTAACTGTCTGATCTGGGGTACTCCGGGGTAATGTTGACAATCAGGTAGTTGCAAAACATTTCTGATTTAAAATTGAGATCTTTTGTAATGTGTTAATACATAGCGTCCCCCAGAGGTACACTTTTTGTCCACACGACCCCATTCCCTGAAGTATCCGGATGTGAATTTCGTACCATTGTCCACTCTGATATTCTGCGGTTTGCCATGAATATATATTACTTTTTCAAGAATCCTTGTTACACGCTTTGAAGGCATGGACAATGACGTTTCCTGTCCTATGGCCTCCCTATTATAATCGTCCATTATAATCGCCTATTATATTAGGCACCCTAAAGTTTCTGTTGCTTGTTAGTGTGTCGGTTACAAAATCCATGGGCCATGTTATATTTGGCTCCATAGGTGCTGATAGAGGCTGTTTTATGCGCACGGGAAGACGCTTCTTAAGCCTTACCCTCTTGTTAAAATGTATCTGTCTGTACACCCTTTACACCTTCTTGTGATTCCATGTGTGACCGGCTTTCCTTATCTTGGCGTATATATTCCAAAAACCATCATCAAATGTGGCCGTCGCCCTTATGCACTCTATCACCTCGCTGTCATCTCGCTTGTGAACATAATAGAAATTTGCCTTGTTATTATTCTCAAATCGTCTGTCGAGATTATAAATTACTTGAAATCAAAAACATTCAAGCCGATTTTAGCGTCTTTCACGCGGGGAAGAGTTAGAGAGTAGTTGGTGACAATAAATTCTCCGGCGCCGTTGAGTGTTGCTTTTAGCAGGTGTCCGGCAAGGGCGGTGTAGTCTTCTCGGCCGAATATTGCGTGAAGGTGCAGATAGACATTGCCTTCCATGAGGGATATGTTGCCGGTGAGATTGGCAAGTTCCATCTGCTCGTCAAAAGTTTTGTCAACGTATTGTTTTGTGGAGGGGTTGAAGAAGCGGAGGGTGGCACTTTTAACTGCCCCTATTCCGGTGATTTGCCCGCCCTTAATTTTTTTGTCTTTGCAAAATAGTGTTAAGGTGTTTATAATCTCTTCATGATTTTTGATGCTGACTGCATATTTTTTAGTCTCATACATTCCGTATAGGTAGAAAGGTGCGAGATTTTTGCAGGTGTATGGTTTGTCCGTTAACATTGTGTGGGAGTATTAATATGTTGTTGTAAATATAATAATATTTGCCAATAACGGAAGACGTCTTTGATTGTGTTTGGGTGCAAACTGTTTTCCAAAATCCGGCCCGCAGTGATTTTTTTTATAAATTTGCGCCCTTATGGAAATCACAGATAATCTAAAAAGGGCATACGGGCATGATGTAAAAATGAGGGCAATTGATGCGCAGCGTAAGGCGGCGGAAATTGCATACGGGCCTGTTACCTTTGAAGTTGCACACATTATGTTAAAGCGCGGAATCTTTGAGATGCTATCAAAAGCTTCAGGCGGTGCGGCAATGTCTGATAGCAACTCTGCAAAAGGCCTTACATTAAACGAAATATGCGCACAGACAGGATCCAGCAGATATGCCGTAAAGGTGCTGATGGAATCTGCGCTAACAACGGGTACGGTCTATCGGGATAATAAAAAATATTTTCTCTCTAAGATTGGTTGGTTTTTGCTGAATGAGGAGCGCAACAGGATTGATATTGCATTTAATCATGATGTGAATTATCAAGGCTGGTTTAATTTGGAGACAGCGCTGGAGGAGGAAAAGCCGGCCGGTTTAAAGCATTTTGGGAGCTGGCCTACAATTTATGAGGGGCTTTCCAAGCTCCCGACAAATGTTCAAAAGAGTTGGTTTGATTTTGACCATTATTATTCTGATAATTCTTTTGATGAGGCGCTTAATATAATTTTTGAGGGGGGCGCAAATGCCGACTGCAAAAAGACTTCAGTTAAAAAACTTTTGGATGTTGGCGGCAACACCGGACTTTTTGCGCTGCAGTGTGTGAAGAAGAATCCTTCTGTTAATGTGACAATTGTGGATCTCCCGCAGCAGCTGGAGATGATGAAGAAAAACGTGAAGGCGGTTTGTGAAAAAGAGAACATAAACAGACATAAGGTTGTGAGCGAGGGGGGAACTTGCGAGTGCAAACCCGTAGATTGGGAAAAAAGAATCAGCGGCTTTGGCGGCAATCTTTTGGACGCATCGTTTAAACTTCCTACAGGTTATGACGTTATATGGATGAGCCAGTTTCTGGATTGCTTTTCTGAGGAGCAGGTAATTTCCATTCTTAAGCGTGCCGCCGCTGCAATGAGCGAGAAAACAAGACTTTACATAATGGAAACTATTTGGGACAGACAGCAGTTTGAGACAACAGCCTTTTGTCTGACGCAGATAAGTCTCTATTTTACGGCGCTTGCCAACGGCAACAGCAAGATGTTCAACGCAGAGGATTTAACTCATCTTATTGAAAGTGCAGGACTTAAAATTGAGAGAGTGGTGGACGGCATCGGACCCGGAAAACATTCCATTGTGATTTGTAAAAAGATATAAATGCGGATTGGTCTATAAAATCCGCCGATTCGTATCCGTTTTGTTAGAAAATACAATTAAAAAAGTGCACAGAGCAACTTTGGCAAAGGCTTTGCTATGGATATTAGCGAAGTTTTAGCTGAATCCCTTAGGTAAGGACCGGCATCAAATAAAATTTCATGGGTTTAATAAGTTGTTTTGTTTTGAAAAAGCCGTCACGTAAAACTGGCGGCTTTTTCTATATTTATGAAATAGTGAGCTTTTCGCCTTCAGATTTGGCAATGATGACGGCCCCGCAAGCATCTCCAAATGAGTTGACTGCAGTACGCGGCATATCACAAAGTTGATCTATCGCCAGCACAAGACCCATGGCTTCCAGCGGAAGTCCCGCAACGCTAAGAGCTATTGATAACATTACAAATCCGGCCATCGGAATTCCGGCGGCGCCAATTGCAGAGAGCAGTACGGTTCCTATGATGATAATCTGCTGGGCTATGCTTAAATCAACCCCGTATACCTGCGCAATAAACAATACGGTAACGCCTTCATATAGAGCAGTTCCGTTCATGTTAACCGTTGCTCCAAGCGGCAGCACAAAACTTGCAATTTTC
This sequence comes from Bacteroidales bacterium, assembly GCA_028704975.1. Lineage (GTDB taxonomy): Bacteria > Bacteroidota > Bacteroidia > Bacteroidales > UBA932 > Egerieousia. Next base: position 4,893 of record JAQWEK010000003.1, read on the forward strand.
TTTGATACTCCGCATTTTTCTTGTGTGTCTCTCAGAGAAATAGGGAGCGCCGCACCTGATGAGCACGTTGTAAATGCGGTAAGTATTGCGGTTGACATTTTGTTCATGTGTTTCCATGGATTCTCTCTTCCGAGTCCGTAAACCATCCCCGGCAGCACTCCAAAGAACTGAATCAGAAGGCCCGCCCATACTATTATCAGGTAGAATCCAAGGCTGCCTATCATTGCAAATAACTTTCCGGAATCTCCTCCTTGTTTGGCAACCATATTTGAGACAATTGCAAAAACTCCGTAAGGGGCAAGTTTGATTATAAAAAGCGTAATCTTCATAATTACGTCATTTACAGCATTGCACAAGTCTACAAGAGTAGTGCGTGTTTTGTCATTGCAGCGCGTGATGAAGAATCCGAAAATGATGGCAAAGAAAATAATCGGCAGCAAATTGCCTGCGGCAATATCTGCAAAAATATTCTCCGGTATGATGTGAATTACTTGGTCATAAAGAGTGGTTGTCGGTTTCCCAACTCCGCTTAAATCCGCTGTCGGGAGCTGAAGATTTGCCCCGACTCCGGGCTTGAAGAAATTGACCAGCAGCAGTCCTACGATAATGGCCATCACCGTAGTACAAACATAGTAAAGCAAAGTTTTTCCCGCAATTCTCCCAAGGTCTGCAGAAGATTGAATACTTGCAACTCCAACAACAAGAGAGGTAAAAACCATTGGGATAATTATCATTTTTAGGGCGCGCAGAAAGATATCTCCGGCCCATTGAACATAGCGCGCGTAATCATAAAGGAAGTATCCAAAAAGACATCCAAGTACCAGTCCTATAAGTATTTGCCAAGGCAAAGCTAATTTAAAATGCTTCATAAGAATCGTTTTACTATTTGCGATAAAGCTCTCTTATACAGCCATCTGCGAGGGCCCATAAACAAGAGATGAATTTTTCTGCAGGCAGTCCGGTTGCTGCATAAGCAATAGGAATTTCCGTGCACGCCCCTACGATGGGAACATCTTTCTCCGCCCACAATGCCTCAACTATGGGTCTGAATTTTTCTCCCGCCTCACGTACCCGGCCGGCTTTTACCATATCCGTAACATTGTGAATCTCAATCTGTACCGGATATTCGGCAATATTGAATTTATATCCGCATGCTGCTGCGTGTTTTTGATAAAGACCTGTTTTCATGGTTCCCAAAGTTGCAGTAAGCCAGGCTCCCTCAGGGCAAATTTTGCGTGCCGCGCCAATAGTTTCATCAATAATATGAACAACTGGTCCGGTGAATTTTCCCTGCTCGCGGAACTCGTCAATGAAAAAATGTGCGGTATTGCATGTGCAGCAAATCAAATCTGCACCCCACTTTGTAAGTGTCTGTAAACCATCCAATAAATACGGTCTTGGGTCCGGGCCTTTGCCCAAGAGATATGTGGTTCTGTCGGGAGTAATAGTATTTTCATATACTATCATCCTTGGATGTTCCTGGTCTGTGGATGCCGGAACCTTTTGCGCAAGGACTTTTAAAAAGTCGGCTGTTGCAGCGGGTCCCATTCCCCCAAGAACTCCTAATGTTTTATCTGTATGCATAATGTCTGCAAATGTAACTAATAAATTACATTAATTTTAAAAAGAGTATCTTTGCCGCCGTTTATGAAAAAGTTCAAGGGTTTACTTCTGGCAATGCTTGCCTCCGCAACGTTCGGGTTCATTCCATTATTTTCTATTCCATTGTTAAACAGCGGTATAGCATTGGATTCCGTATGTTTTTACCGTTTCCTGTTTGCGACATTTTTCATGTGGATTATTTGCAAGGTAAAGCATGTTAGTCTTAAAATGAACTGGAAAGAAACATATACAATGTTTCTTCTTTCTATTTTTTATGCAGCTACAAGTATTTTCCTTACAGCATCTTACAAGTATATGGCAAGCGGAACCGCAACCACAATTCACTTCTTTTATCCAGTTGTAGTTGCCGGCGTGATGATGTTGTTCTTTCATGAGAAATTTTCATGGGGCAAGGCAATAGCCATTATATCAGGAGTTTTTGGCGTTTTCTTTTTGAGCGGCGGCTTCAGCGGCCGGCATGTTTCAATCATTGGATTCCTGCTTGTCCTTGTTACAATCATCACATATCCAACTTATATAGTTGGTGTTAACAATTCACCCGTGATTATGAAAATGAACGGAATGAAGATGACATTTTATGTTTTGTTCTTCTCCGCATTTTTATTTTTCTGCAACGTCCTTATAAAAGACGGCGGTCACTTTACTCCTCTTGCAACCGGCGGTCAGTGGGCAAACGCACTGGCTCTCTCCATTATCCCAACGCTTGTGAGCGATTTTGCTTTAATCTATGCGGTGCAGATGGTGGGCTCAACGGTAACTGCAATTCTCGGCTGCATGGAGCCTTTGGTTGCAGTTATAAATGGTCTGATATTTTTCTCTGAAAAATTTTCTTACTCGGAAGGCATTGGAATGACGCTTGTCTTTACTGCGGTTTTCATTATTATTCTTAACCAAAAGCCAAAAGAGCGGCAATCTGATAAAGAAGCTATTGTGTCTGAACAGCACGGCAATTAGCCCCTCCGCAAATAGTGAATTTATTTAACTCTTAACAGTTGCATAACATTTATGCAACAATTGCTGCATATTTTCGCCCTATTAATTAACAGAGGAGAAAATATATGCAATCAATTTATTTAATAGCGCTTATAATACTGATAGCGTTTGCGATGCTGGACTTGATGGTTGGGGTTGCAAATGATGCCGTAAACTTTTTGAATTCGGCAATAGGCTCTAAAGCAGCCTCTCGCAGAGTGATTTATACCGTCGCAACCATAGGAATTTTGATTGGCGTTATGACATCCAGCGGAATGATGGAGGTGGCCCGCAATGGCGTTTTTCATCCGGGAATGTTTACATTTTTTGATGTGATGATGTTGTTCCTTGCGGTTGTCCTTACAGATGTGATAATGCTGGATATATTTAATTCTCTGGGACTTCCGACATCCACAACCGTATCTTTGATTTTTGAGCTGCTTGGCTCATCTGTTTGCATAGCGCTCTTTAAAATCTCTCATGACCCTGCATTGAATGTCACTAATATGGCTCAATATATAAATGGAGGCAAGGCGCTTGGAATGATATCCGGAATCTTGGTCTCTGTTGTGATTGCTTTTATTACTGGCAGCGTGGTAATGTACATAACCAGGCTTCTGTTCTCATTCAACTATACAAAGAAAATTAAAACGGCAGGAGCCTTATGGTGCGGCTTTGCATTAACGGCAATTACGTACTTTGCGCTGTTCAAGGGTCTTAAGGGGACTCCTGTTATTCCCGACGGTACATTCAATTTTGTGGAAGCCCATTTGTGGACCTGTCTTGGAATCTTGTTCCTCTTCTGGACAATATTGATGTATATTCTTGCCTCTCTCAAGGTTAAAATTTTGAACATTGCTGTTCTTGCAGGAACTTTTGCCCTTGCCCTTGCATTTGCCGGAAATGACCTTGTAAATTTCATCGGTGTGAGTGTTGCCGGATATGATTCTTATTCAACTGCTTCTGCCGCAGTAAGCGCAGGCATGCCCGCTGCGTCGGTTGGCTCAAATCTGCTTATGAGTTCACTTGCGGCTCCTGTTAAGGCAAATCCGCTTATGCTGCTTGCGGCAGGGATAATAATGGCCGTAACTATTTGGACATCAAAGAAGGCAAGGCATGTTACGGATACCGAGGTTAATCTTGCAAGGCAGGATGAAGGTATTGAGAAGTTTGGTTCTACCTCTGTATCAAGAGCTATCGTGAGGCTTTCAATGGACATTAACAGTGCGGTAAAGTTTGCGCTGCCCTCCGGTTTACTTAGGGCTATTAACAAGAGATTTCAGCATCCTTCAGATTATCAGATTAATTCATTCTCTGCGGAGAGCGCAGATTCTCAGCATGCCTCATTTGATATTTTGCGCGCATCCGTAAATCTTACAATGTCTGCACTGCTTATAGTCTCAGCAACTTCCTTAAAACTCCCGTTATCAACAACTTATGTAACATTCATGGTTGCAATGGGTTCTTCCCTTGCTGACCGTGCGTGGGGTAGAGAAAGTGCGGTATATAGAATTACCGGAGTGCTGACGGTGATTTCCGGCTGGTTCCTTACGGCTCTAATTGCCTTTGTTGTAGCGTTTTGCATTGCAGAAATTTTGATGCTTGGCAAGCTTGTAGCTGTGATATTGCTTACTCTTTTTGCCTGCTGGCTGCTGTACAGAAGTCATTACAAGAAGAGCAAGAAAGAGAACATTGCCCTTGCGGACGCAGCCAGAGATGAGAAACTTTCAGTTGTGGAAAAGTGTTCAAAGGGAATATCGGATTCTATATCTCAAATAGAATTTGTTTATACTCAGGCTCTTGACGGAGCATTTAAGGAGGACAGAAGACTGCTTAAAGAGATGCTTCAAAAATCCGCAAGCCTGTATCACTCTGCCAGTGACCTGAAAAACAATGTAGTAGACACTCTGATTATTTTTAACAAGAACAATGTTGAGACAGGGCATTACTATGTGCAAGTTGTAGATTACATGGATGAGGTGACAAAGTCCATCTATCAAATTACAAAGGCTGCCTATGACCATATTAACAACAATCATGAAGGACTCTCCGCGGAGCAAGTTGCAGACTTGCAGGATATGAACGATAAGTTGTCCATTGTATTTAGAAAGGTCAGCAATATGCTCTCTGCAAATAACTTTGATCAAATAGATGAGGTCATATCTCTTGGAGATAACATATTTGAAACACAGGCTGAAGCTATAAAGCATCAGATTCAGAGAAATAAGGAAAATCAAAATACAGTACGCAGCAGCGCCTTATACTTCAGTATAATTGCTGAGGTTAAAATGATAGTGCTTCAGCTCAGAAATCTTCTTAAAGCACAGAAGTATTTTTTATCAAAATGATACGTTTTTGCTAAAGTGCAATATTTTGGCGCTTAAAATGATGAAAAATTTGTTTTTTAGAATTATTCTAAATAAATTCGCGATGCTTTCCCGCTAAGAGCCGGCTAAGATGTGATTTTATTGTTTAATTTTACGAGCAATTTTTTAAAAACTTTTATGCAGACCACAAAAGAAATAATTCAGGAGAACGGACTTAAGGCTACCCCGCAGAGGATAGCCGTTTACGATACCATGAAAAAGTTAGGGCATGCAAGCGCAGACATGGTAGGGGAGGTTCTAAAAGAAACGTATCCGACTCTTACAAAAGCCACTGTTTACAACGTCCTGGAATCATTTGATGAGGCGGGGTTACTTGTGAGGCGTTACAGTTCAAACAACAAGATGTATTTTGATGTGAACACTTATGATCACGTTCATCTTTATGATACCGCTAAGAGTAGATACAAAGATTATGATGATCCGGGACTTGTTGCTCTTGTAAATAAGTACCTCGCCAACAGAAAAATCCCCGGATTTAGCATCAAAAAGATTGATATACAGATTGTCGGAATAGCAGATGCTGAAGCAAAAAAACAGATGAATTAATTTGACGGACCGGGAGAACTCCCTGTTTTTCTGATTAAAAATCTGTCGAGATATAGAACATTGTATTTTTAAATAAGGATTTAAGATTATGGGAAAAAATTTGAAAGGATCAAAGACTGAAAAGAATCTTTTGATTTCATTTGCCGGTGAGTCTCAGGCGAGAAACAGGTACACTTTTTTTGCAAGTATTGCAAAGAAAGAGGGTTTTGAACAAATCTCTGCAATCTTTACGGAGACTGCGGATCAGGAGAAAGAACATGCCAAGAAATTTTTCAAATATTTGGAGGGCGGAGAGGTTGAGATTACCGCCTCTTATCCTGCCGGTATTATTGGAACAACTGCTCAGAATCTTGAGGCTGCGGCTGCAGGTGAGCACGACGAGTGGAGTCATATTTATCCTTTGTTTGCAAAGATTGCAGCGGAGGAGGGGTTTTATGAGATTGCCAATACTTTTGAGAAAGTTGCCCTTGTAGAGGAGCAGCATGAGAAGAGATACCTTACTCTTTTGGGCAGAGTTAAGGCAGGGAAAGTATTTGAGAGAGATGAAGTTGTAGAGTGGCAGTGCAGAAATTGCGGATTTGTTTTCACAGGCAAGGAAGCGCCTGAGGAATGCCCTGCATGTAATCATCCTCAGGCTTACTTTGAGGTTAAGAAGAATAATTATTAGAATCTTAATCCCGATAGTTTTTTTGTTGATCTGACGGTTTATTGTTTAATAAAAAAGAGCCGCAGAAAATTCTGCGGCTCTTTTTTTCTCGTTTATTCAACGGAACCCTACATATAATTATTTTATTTAGCCAGGCTCCATGAAACATTTGCAAAAGCTCCGCCCTTCACAACAGAACTTGTTGTCGGCTGAATTGTCCAGTACTCATATTCTTCTGAATCAAGCGGAGTATATCTCAAATAAATCCCGCTCTTGCCTTGATTATCCGGCTCATACTCTGAAAGTTTAAAGCAAACGTACCCTGTTGCAAGAGTGCCTGTCTGTCTGCCGTCTTTGCGGGCATTGTGGCGCAATTCAAGACTTACATAATCCGTTTTTTGCTCTGCGTCAGTCGGATTGTATTTATTATCTTCCAGACTAATAAGGTGTTGTGCGGTTCCACTGTAATACATCTGAACTTGCATATTCAGATAACCACCTGCAATCCACGCATTTACAATCTTGATTCCATCTGTGCCCAGCGTATCCTGCGCAGCAGTTGAGACAACTGTGACATCCTTTGTTAGCACATCTTCAATTGCAGTAACCTCCGCATTATAATCATAACCCGATACCGCCGTAGATAGAGTGTTGAAATAAACAATTGCTCTTTGTCCCGTAACTGCAGTATATTTAGACAGAACAGAAGAGCTTGGGTTAAAGTAAATCTTCTTGTTATCATCTGTAAGACCCCAGACAGATTTGTCTGTGTTTACTCTAATTGTAACCAGCGCAAGGTTGCTTCCGCCGTCGTTGTTGTTGTCATTCCATGAGCACCCTGTAAAAATGATGCTTGCTACAAGCATGACGGCAAGAGATAAAATTTTAGTAATCTTCATAATATAAATATTTTTAATTTTTTATTCACGATGGTTTCTCTTTTAAAGTCATGAGTCTTATCTTTGAAACCAAATTTAAAACGCAGCAAAGTTATAAATACTGCATCAAAAATATTTTAATTTTTTTTTGCAGTATTTTTTTCACATCGGCGTTTATAGTTCTGAAAGGAGTTATGCAGGAGTTAGAAATTTCCCGGCTTTGCAGGAAAAATGATATTACGGCAAGGAGAGAGCTTTATAAGCTGTACTCAGGATACCTATTAGGTGTCTGTATGCGATACTTGTCTGATAGAGACATGGCTGAGGATGTGATGCATGACGGTTTTATTAAAATATTCAGTTCTTTTGATAAGTTTGAGTGGAGAGGGGACGGCTCTCTAAAGGCATGGTTGACCAGAGTAATGGCAAATCAGGCGCTTGAGTGGCTGAGGAGAAATAAAAAGCTTAGCGCCAATGAGGGAGAGGATGTTCTGAATAGAGTGGAAGAACCGGCTGTCGCGGATGTAGAAAAAATTCCCGAATCTGTAATTATGAGGTTTATAGAGGAATTGCCGGATGGATACAGAGCGGTGTTCAATATGTTTGTGATAGAGGAAAAATCTCATAAGGAAATTGCGGAGGCGCTGGGCATAAAAGAGAAATCTTCATCATCTCAGCTTCTTAGGGCAAAAAGAATTCTTGCGGATAAAATAGATGACTATTGTAAGAAGAACGGAATTGAAAGGACAATTTAGATTTTGGTTGTGTTAAAAGATAACGGACATATTAATAATGAAGGGTGGCTTAAGGCTGTGAAGAAATCTGCGGAGGCTTATAATGAGCCTATTGCAGAGGATAAGCTGCGCAGTGGATGGGAGCGTTTGGAGAGTGAGATGCTTAAAACAGAGGGAGCGGCGGGTGCTGATGTTACCGGAGCGGACAATTTAAAATCTGCAGTGCGCAGGAAATTTTCCGGCAGACAAATCATTGCGTGGAGTTCTCTTGCAGTTGCCGCCGCAGTGCTAATAGTGCTTCTTTTTGTTCCTCTTCATAAGATTGAAAATAAGAGTAATTTAAATTCCATTGCCCAAAACAATACGGGACAAAACGTTGCAAAGCAAAATAATGCTGTGCAAGACGCAATAAAATCAGATAATTCGGTTGCGGTAAATAGAACTGTTACGCAAAATAATACTGCATTACAAACGGCTGTTGCTCAGGAGACTGTAAAGAGTGTATCCAAGAGTGCGGTTGCCGTAAACCGTACATTTGGCGGTTATTCCGGGGACAGCCGTTATGCAGTTTCTTATGGATTCCAAGTGCGTGTAGGCATTCAACCTCCAAGCAGATTTTTAAAAGATTCTCCAAGGACAATCAACACGGAGGAGAATAAAACAGAGGTAAAAAATGCCGATGTGAGGAAACCGGGTCGGTCAAGGAATACATTTGAAATAGGAGAACCAATAAGAGTCTCAAGCAGAGGTAAATGGACTGCAGGCCTTATGGTGAGAAATGCAAACGAAAGGAAAAATAATAATGGTTCGCAGCCATATTATGATTGTGCTCCCGTTGACAATAGCACCATGCTCATTCTTGCCCAGTCTTTTATGGTTTCAAAATCTCCGGCAGATTATTCTCATAAGCAGCCTATATCAATTGGAGTTACCGTTGAGAGGAAAATGGGGACCGGAGGAAAGTTCTCCGTCGAGAGCGGAATTGTTTACTCGCTTCTAAATTCTGATGTTACGTCCGGAAATTATGAATTAAAGCAACATATTCATTATCTGGGTATTCCGGTTGCGGTAAAATGGAATTTTGTAAATGCGGGAAGTTTTACCGTTTATGCAGAAGGCGGCGGTATGATAGAGAAAAGTATTGCCGGCAGGATGGAAAACAGGGATAATAAAAAACTTAGCACGAGTCATTTCAATGTAAAAGGATTTCAGTTCTCTCTTGCCGCCGACGCCGGTGTTGAGTATAAGATTTATAAGAATGTAGGAATCTATGTTCAACCGGGTGTCTCATACTACTTTAAGCCTGCAAAATTGGGGACATTTTATATAAATGAGAGCAGTAGCGGCTCCGTTGGAAACACATCCGGATACGGTCGCGAATTTGAACTGGAGAATATTCATACAAACAATCGCATGGGACTTTCTCTTCAGGCGGGCATAAGATTGAGCTACTAAATTTCTGATTATATTTGCGGCCATGACGGAAAAACCTTCAATTGGTCGTAGGCTTTGGGTGTGTGTTAAGGATGTTATTCCAAGCGCAAAAAAAACCGCAATATGGATTGTGGAAATTACTGCAACCATATCTGCGGTAATTTTTATTCTGCGCGCCGTTAATGTTATTCCATTGATATCTAATGCGGTAAGTCCTGTGATGAAATTTGTGGGACTTCCGGGAGAGGCTTCCCTTGCTTATGTAAGCGGCTATTTTGTAAACGTTTATTCTGCCATTGCCGCAGCAGTAACATTGGGACTGACACGTAGAAGCATGACAATTCTTGCCGTTATGGCGATGTGTTCCCACAGCATGATTGTGGAGACGGCGGTGCAGAAAAAGACAGGTTCTTCCGCAATAAGAATGGTAATTGTCAGAACATTAAGCGGAATAGTTCTGGCTTCTTTACTTAATCTAATATTGCCGGAAGAGGCCGCGGCAGCTACGGGTTCGGCCGCTGTTGCAAACCCTCCGTTTTGGATAATGTTCAAGGAATGGATAATATCTCTTTTAAAACTTTGTATTAAAATTATTATTTTGATATTTCTGTTATCCGTTCTGCAAAAGATACTTAAGGAGTTTGGTGTTATAAATGTAATCTCAAAATTTCTCAACTGGCCGCTTAAATTTTTCGGACTCTCTCCAAATACATCTTTTCTTTGGATTGTCTCTAATACGCTGGGGCTTGCCTATGGTGCTGCCGTAATGTTTCAGGAGAAGGAAAGCGGGCATGTATCCCAAAGAGAAATACAATTGCTGAATTCCCATATTGCCATATCTCACAGCAACTTGGAGGATCTTATACTCTTTACGTCTGTTGGAGGAATTTGGTGGATAATACTGCTTACGCGCTGGGCGGGTTCTTTTTTGCTGGTATGGGAGGAGCGACTGGAATTTTATTTAAGGGATCGCCGGAGAGCGGCCGCTTGATTTTCTCTATGATTTTATTAAATTTGCAGCCCGTTGCCGGAGGATAAAGTTGTCCTTTGCGCAGGGGATAGAAATTGTATGGATATAGTTAAATGTTTAATAGCGGGTAGCGGCCCGGCAGGGTATACGGCGGCAATTTATGCGGCGCGTGCCAATCTTAATCCGGTGATATACAGCGGTATGGAGCTTGGGGGGCAACTGACTACAACAACTACGGTAGATAATTTTCCCGGATTTCCGGATGGAATAGATGGCGGAGAGCTTGTTGCAAGAATGAAACGGCAGGCGGAACGCTTTGGCGTTGAGGTCCGCAGCGGTGTCATAACTAAAACAGACTTTTCAAAGAGACCCTTTAAATTAACAATAGATTCTAAGGATGAGGTGCTTGCAGACACTGTCATCATAGCGACAGGCGCCTCTGCAAAATATCTTAACATCCCCGGAGAGCAAAAATTCCGCGGTGGCGGGGTGAGCGCATGTGCAACTTGTGACGGCTTTTTCTACAAAAACAAAGAGGTAGCAGTAGTAGGAGGCGGAGATACGGCATGTGAGGAGGCGGTCTATCTGTCGGGAATATGCAAGAAAGTTTCTATGATTGTACGAAGGGATGTGTTTAGGGCGTCCAAGGCAATGCAGGATAGAGTTGCATCAAAGAGCAATATTGAGGTTTTGTGGCAGTGCGAGCCTTTGGAAGTTGTTGGAGATGAGAGCGGTGTAACAGGAATAAAAATTAAAGATGTAAAAGCCGGTGCGGAGAGAATAGTTCCGGTTTGGGGGGTATTTTTGGCTGTAGGGCATCATCCTAATTCTGAGGTGTTTAAACCTTGGATTAATATGGATGCCGAGGGGTATGTAATCACAGAGCCGGGGAGTTCAAAGACAAACGTTCCCGGAGTTTTTGCGGCGGGAGATGTTGCAGATTTGCATTATAAGCAGGCTATTACAGCGGCTGCGGCAGGGTGCAAGGCTGCGATTGAGGTTGACAAATTCCTGCAGGAAGTATAATTTGGCTTTATATTTGCCTATGTCTTGGCATTCAAAATGGGAAACATGAAAAATCTAAAATTATTGGCGGCGCTGTTACTTGTGGTTTTAGCCGCGGGGGGTTGTAAAAACTATTATGACGCGTTGCTAAAGAGCGACGATGTTGACCTTAAGTTCAAGGCGGGCATTGACTATTACAATAAGGGCAAATTCAGGAAATCTGCTGAATTGTTTGAGAGTCTGGTACTTCCTTCTCAAGGTACTCCAAAAGAGGATTCGGTCCAGTACTACAATGCCATGAGCAATTACAGGTACGGTGATTATACAACTGCAGAACAGAACTTTGCAAAGTTTTTGGAAGTGTTTCCGAGAAGTCCGTTTACGGAAGAGTCAAAATTTTTGAGAATCAAATGTTTGTATGAGGCTACATACCGCTGGGAGTTGGATCAGACTCCTACCCAAAAAGCCATGTCAACCATTACAACATTTATGTATGAACATCCAGAGAGCCAGTATTATAATATTTGTAAGGCAATGATGGCTGAGTTTCAGGAGCGTCTGGACAGAAAAAGTTTTGAAGCGGCCAAGCTGTATTATAACATGCAGGATTACAAAGCTGCCCATTATGCTCTTAAGGGGGTTTTAAAAGATAATTCAAATAACCAATACAGAGAGCAGGTTCTCTACTATACTGCAATGTCTTCTTATAAGTTTGCACAGATGAGTGTGCCTGAGAAACAGAAGGAGAGGTATATGACTTATGTTGACGATTATTATAACTTTGTAAGCGAGTATCCGGATGTTGTTGAGAGAAAAGTGTTGGATGATAATTTTGTAAAGGCGCGTAAAATTGCAGGATTAAAAGAGGATGACTCTACGCTGGTTGCAAAAACACAAAGTGCGGAGAATAAAGAAGTTGAAGGAGTTGTACCTAAGACAAAAGTAAAAATCAAAGCAGACCGCAGGAATGCAAAACAAGCTATCAAAGATGCAAAGAAGGCTGTAAGAATAGAGGAGTCAAAAAATAGCGTAGCTTTAGGAGTCTCTGATGATAAGGCACTTGTAAAGCAAAGAAAAGCGGAACAAAGAAAAATTGATAAGGAGAACAGAGATGATGTAAAGGCTGCAAAAAAGATTGAGAGAGAGGAGAAGGCAGCTGCAAAAAAAGCAGCAAAAGAGAAAGCTGCCGCAGAGAAAACACCTGCCGCAGAGAAAAAAACCGAATAATAAATAAGAGAAAATATAATGGACGAAAAAGTGAAGAAAGTAGAAAAAGTTCCCGATAATACAGTTACAAGGGACATCATAGAGCTTTCACAAACAACAGGAAATATCTATGAATCAACAGTTATCATTGCCAAGAGAGCAAATCAGATTGCTGCTGAATTAAAGAAAGAATTATCTGACAAACTGGAGGAATTTTCCAATAATAATATGGCCGATACTCTGGAGGAAACTTTTGAGAACCGGGAGCAGATAGAAATTTCCCGTCACTATGAGAAATTGCCAAAGCCTACGCTTACCGCCATTAAAGAATTCCAGAACGGAGAGATTTATTGGCGTAAGATAGAGTCTTAGTTTGCTGCGGAAATTAACCATACAGAATTACGCTCTCATTGAGAGTTTGGACATTGATTTTCCTAACGGATTAATAATAATCACGGGTGAAACAGGTGCCGGCAAATCTATTTTGCTTGGCGCCATTTCTCTTTTATTAGGGACAAAGGCAGATTTAAGTGTTTTAAAAAGGACTGATAAGAACTGTGTGGTTGAGGGGGAATTTGAGGCGGACGGGAATGACTATATTTTGCGGAGGGTTATTGCTCCTTCCGGCAGGTCTCGTTCTTTCATTAATGATGAGCCGGTTACAAGTGCGAACCTTGCGGATATATCCTCTAAGTTTGTAGATATTCATGCCCAGCATAAGCATCTTCTTTTAAATGATAAAGACTTTCAGCTTAATGTTTTGGACTATTTTAGCGGAACCGGAGACTTGCTTGATGAATATAAATTGAGGTATGATAATGTCTTGCAACTGCAGGAGGATTTGAAAAAAATTGATGCGCAACTTGCGGAAGACCGTCGTGATAAAGAGTATAGAGAATTTCAATTTAAAAAATTAGATGAAGCCGCTTTGAGAGACGGCGAGCTGGAGGAGTTGGAGGCTGAGCAGAAGCAACTTGCAAATGCAGAGGATATCAAGGCCTCCATGGATGGCGCAATAGGCTTATTATCAGGCGATAATATTTCAGTATTGCAAAATCTTAAAGATGCAGAGCAGCTTTTGGAAAAGAGTTCTAACTTTGTACCCGACTTTGCGGGATTTGCAAAGAGAATAGAGAGTTGCAGAATTGAGTGCAAAGACATTGTTGATGAATTGGAAAAGAGGAGAGAGCGTGTTGTCATTTCTCCCGGCAGACTGGAAGAGGTAGAAAACAGAATGAGTGATTTGTACACTTTGATGAAGCGCTATAATTGCTCTGGTATAAACGGACTTATAAACTTAAGAGATGAGTTTGCTCAAAAGCTTAAGCTAACGGAGAGCGGAGATGAGCGGAGAGAAAAATTAGCCTGCGAACTTGAACAAAAAAAGAGAGAGAGAGAAAAAATTGCTCGGCAAATTTCAGAGAAAAGAATGGCAAATGCGCCCAAGTTGAGCAAGACATTGGAAAAGGCTGTGAAGGAGTTGGAGATGCCAAATGCCAGGTTTGATGTGAGATTGACAGAATCGGATGAGTGTTCTCCATCCGGAAGGGATGAGATACAGTTTATGTTTACGGCTAATGGAGCTGAGAGAATGGTTGAGCTTCAGAAAGTTGCAAGTGGGGGAGAACTTTCCAGAATTATGCTTTGCATTAAAAAATTGATGGCAGAGCACACCGGAATGCCAACTATGATTTTTGATGAAATAGACGTCGGAGTCTCCGGAAGCATAGCGGACAAAATGGGGCAATTGTTAAGCGATATGGGAGAGCACATGCAAATTTTTGCAATAACACATCTTCCTCAAATTGCTTCCAAAGGTAAGACTCATCTGCTTGTCTACAAAGAGTTTGATGCATCTAATCATGCTCAGACCAAAATAAAGGTTTTGAGTAAGAAAGAGAGGATAATTGAGATAGCAAGATTACTAAGCGGAGAGAAGATGAGCAGTGCGGCCGTTGAAAATGCAAAAGTGCTTTTAGGTGCGAATTAGCTGTTCTCAAAAATTACTGAAAGCAAAATCGTTAAACATTAAAATATATTATGAGGTTAATTATTCAAAAAGACTACGGTGAACTGTCAAAGTGGGCGGCAACTTACATAGTCAAAAAAATTAATGCCTTTAAGCCTACAAAAGCACATCCTTTTGTTTTGGGTCTCCCTACGGGTTCTACACCTGTAGGCACTTACAAAGAGCTTATTAAATTTTACAAAGCAGGGAAAATATCTTTTAAGAATGTCATAACTTTTAACATGGATGAGTACATTGGTATTCCGGAAAACCATCCAGAGAGTTATCACACTTTTATGAAAGAGAACTTTTTTAGTCACATAGATATTCCTGCAGAGAATATTCACATTCTTAACGGGAATGCCAAAGATCCCGATAAAGAGTGTGATGAGTATGAGGCAAAAATTAAATCCTTTGGCGGCATTGATTTGTTCATGGGCGGAGTCGGTCCGGACGGTCACATTGCATTTAATGAACCGGGTTCATCGCTTACGTCCAGAACAAGAGTAAAGACTCTTACAACTGACACAATAATAGCTAATTCCAGATTTTTTAATAATGACATTAATCTTGTGCCAAAAACTGCATGTACGGTTGGAGTGGGCACAATAATGGATGCAAAAGAAGTTATGATTCTTGTTAACGGACATAACAAGGCACGCGCATTGCGCCACGCCGTTGAGGAGTCCGTTAATCACATGTGGACGGTCAGTGTTTTGCAGATGCATCCGCTTGGAATCATTGTTTGCGACGACGCCTCAACCTTTGAATTAAAAGTCGGAACGGTTAATTATTTTAAGGATATAGAAAAAGATAATCTTGATCCTGAAAACATGCTTAAATATTAATCGGCTACAATAGTATAGTCGGATTTATAAGTGATGCCGGTTGTTGAGATATTCTCAAAGCCGGCATTGCTGTTTTTGCGGCGGAATTCAAATTGCTGCTGCAGCATATTCTCTTTTTCCAATCTTTCAGTGTTATTGATGTCGTTCTTTAAGCCATTGATAATCTGCTTTGTAAAGAACTTGGTAACATCATATCCGTTAAAGGCATTGGCAGAAGGTTCGGTGTTATAAAGCGCTCTAAATTGTCTTGTGAAACCTTGTACGTCTGCATTTGTGAAGTCAACATAAAAAGGCATGGAAAGCTTTAGTCCAAACTTATTGAACTGCGCAACATCCACTGCCTCAAAACTTCTCCATCTTGGAGTCCCGTATAAAGAAATTTTCTCCGGCATTTCCAAAATATCAAGATTCCTAAGTACGTCGCTTACAAAGGCTTCATTAAAACTTGGGACAAAAACTATATTATCCTTGTCTGCAGTAATTTTCCGCTTAAATGTACTTCCTATAGTTCTGCCCTGAAGTATTGAATAGGTAATCTCTGAGAATGCAATACCTTCTTTCTTAAGCAGTTGCATGATTTCATCGGCCGCCCATCTGTCATTCCCTCCGTTTTGAAAAACCACTACAACATTTTTATTAGGTGACATCTCATACTCCTTTTTGGCCATAATAACAAGGTTATGAAACTGAATATCCGTTGTAGGCGGAACTTGAAACAGATATTTGCTCTTGTTTATCAAGGAATCCGTTGCAGGGTCAAGCGGGGACACCAAAGGAATTCCGTGTTTGTTAATGTAAGGGATAAAACTTTTTACGCTTGTACTTCTTATCGGACCTATAATAAGATTGCATCCCGTTAATTTGCCTGAATTTATAATTGCCTGAGATGAAGCATATTCGCTTTGGTCAATTGCATTTACGGCAATATCCGCACCCGCCTCCTTTAAGTCATTTATTGCAAGAAGCGCTCCTGCGTAAAAGTCCATGTAATTTGTGTTTGGCTTTGCGCTCTTGCTGTTAAGAGGCAAGATGACAGCTACTTTTACAGGCTCTGCAACTTGTTTTGTCTGAGAATATGCATTGCTGTCTGATACTTTGTTCTCTTGCAGTTTCTTTACAGGAGCGTTCTTCTCAGTATTTGTGTTTTGTGTAGAATTGTCCGATTTACTGTTAATTGCAGAAACGGGTATTCTTAACGTCTGAACTCCCTTAAGAGTTTCATCTTTAATGTTATTCTCTTTTATAAGGACGCTCCTGTCCATGTGGTATTCTTTTGCAATGTCATCCAAATCTTCATACCATTTAACTTCATGAACAATATATTTGTTGTTCCCGACAGCTTCCCCTTTTTTATTCTCCTCTTTGGTGTTTTCAGCCGGAACAGCGGTTTTGATATTTTCTTTATTTACAGCTTGTTGGTCCGGTTTTGACGACTGTGTGTATTTTGCGGAATTTTGATCTCCTCTCTCTGAGACTTGCTGTTCCGGATTAACCGGAATATATAAAAGAGTTCCCTCCTTAAGACCCTCCGCAAGAGCCGGGTTGTATTTTTGAAGCTCTTCTATTGTTATCTTATACGCTTTGCTTATAGAGTATAGGGTTTCTTGTTTTTTTACCCCATGAGCATACATAAGTTTTCCGTTAACCTTTACAATTTCTTTTGAAATTGTAATAGGTGTCTGTGCGTAACTTGCTGCAGAAAAAGATACTGTAAAAGACGCTAAAGCAACGGCGCACAACGCCGCAAATTTTTTATAATGTTTCATAATAAATAATTTTTTAAGAGAGCGGCGCGTGCTTGCATATTATTCCAGCCTTGCAAGCATGTTTTTAATGTTCTCTTCTATCCTCTCGTATACTTTGTCATCATAAGGAGTCTTTACAAATTTGGTGCCTGTTACGGCCTCATAAAGCTCTATGTATCTGTTTGATATCTCAGAAACTTTTGCATCAGTCATCTCCGGAACTTTTTGTCCGGCCTGACCCCGGAATCCGTTATCCATAAGCCACTCGCGTACAAATTCCTTTGACAGTTGTTTCTGCTGCTCACCCTTTGCAAATTTCTCCGCATAACCTTCTTTATAGAAATAACGGGAACTGTCGGGAGTATGAATCTCATCCATCAGACAAACCTCGCCGTCTAAAAGGCCAAATTCATATTTTGTATCTACGAGTATAAGCCCTTGACTGTCCGCTATTTCTGAACCTCTTTGGAAAATTTTGAGGGTATAGTCTTCTACCTTCTCATATATGTCTGCCGGAATGAGTCCCTTCTTAATAATCTCCTCTTTTGATATGTCCTGGTCATGCCCTCCAATTTCCGCTTTGGTAGTCGGAGTTATAATGGGGTGCTCAAATTTTTGGTGCTCTCTCATGCCGTCGGGAATTTTTACGCCGCAGATTTCTCTTGCGCCGTCTTTGTATGATCTCCATGAACTGCCTGTTAGATAGCCCCTTACAATCATCTCAACCGGCAGCGGTTGACATTTGTACCCAACTGTAACCATAGGATCCGGAGATGCAATTTTCCAGTTACGGACAATATCCGTTGTCTTATCCAGGAATTGTGATGCAATCTGGTTAAGCACCTGTCCCTTGTAGGGAATTCCGCGCGGCAGCACCACGTCAAATGCCGATATCCTGTCTGTTGCAATCATTACAAGATATTTGTCATTAATAAAATAAACATCACGCACCTTTCCGGTGTACTTGCCTGTCTGACCTTTAAAGTCAAAATTAGTTTTTACAATTGAGTCCATATAGCATTAAATCGCTTTAATAAAATTTTCCAGTTGAAAGCAGAAATTTTCCCAGCTGAGTTTTTGCTTCAGCATTTTGATGTTGTAAATATACTTCTCTTTGCACCTTTCTGCAAAGTATTTTTTAATGGCATCTGCAACTCCCTGTGGGGTAATTGATTCTGTAAGGAGTCCTGTTCCGGCTTTTCCCACGCTTTCTACAAGTCCTCCTACAGGTGTTGTAATAAGCGGGACATTAAAGTTCCATGAGATAGAACTTATGCCGCTTTGAGTTGCGCTTCTGTATGGAAGAACACATGCGTCTGCAGCGGAAAAATATTTTTTTACGTCGCTGTCGGGAATATAATTTGTGTTGACTATTATATTATCTCTGCACTGTGCAAATTCCGGTGAATCAATGATTTGCTGATATTTGTCAAAACTGCCGTACGGCTCTCCGGCAACAATCAGCATGTAGGATTTATCCAGCAACGGCATTGCGTTAAGCAAAATATCCAGACCCTTATAGTCCCTGATGAGTCCAAAAAACAGAAGAACCTTCCTGCTCTCTACGGATAATTTATCAAAGCCTCCGTCTGCTCCGGGAATATTTAGAGCTTTGCGTGCTTCATAAGAATTTATCTGCTCACCAAAGTTGGAGTACAGCGGATGATGAATTGTAATGCATTGAGAATTAGGTGATAACTCAATTAAATCATCCTTGACGGCGTTGCTTAGAAGGACAAACCCGTCATTGCGCCTGATAAAATATTTTGTGAGCGGCGCATCAAAAAAATGATGTTCATGAGGAATTACGTTGTCCATTATTGCAATGCGCTTGCAATGGGGAAATATTGCTTCTGAGGATAATGCACGTTTGCCCAATCTGCCGGCAACATATCCCAAGGAAGGGGCAAAATAGCTCATCCAATACCGCGTAATTAAAACATCCGGTTCCCACTCTGAAATCTTGCGCGCGGTATAGATATAAGAAAAAGGATTTGCCGTATCCAGCAGAGCTTCAGACTCTACGGGTACGGCATTATCATTCTTTGCTACGTACTGCGTCTTGCCCGGGAATAGAAATTCCGGATATTGCCTTTTAAAGTTAAATGCTTTTACTGTATGCTTTTTTGAGAGCTCTTTAAGCAAATAAGTGTTAAACTGCGATATTCCGCCCCTGTAGGGATAAAAGCAAGAGAGTATTGCAATTTTCATTAATTACTTGGAATCGTCAGATTTTGTGTTGTCTGTGCCTTTGTCTTTTTTCTTGTTCTTAACATACTCATTGTTAAGGCCTTCTATGACATCATTTGTTATATCCAGAGACTCGTCTCCGGCAAGTACGTTGTTGCTGGCCGTGCTTGTTGTAAGGATAAGGGCAAACTTCTTTGTTTCATTATACTTCTTCAAGTATGCGCGTACTGATTTCAGAATCTTGTTGTACATGTCACTCTCTTCCTGTTGAATTTCAGCCTGTTTTTGCTGGCTTAAGTTCTGCAGGTCTGCCTGGCGGTTAGAAAGAACCTGGTTCTGCTCCTCTGCCTGGGCGCGCGTTAGAAGACCCTTGTTTATCTTAGTTTGGAAATCACTTGCATCACTTTGGAAATCCCTTCCTTTGTTTTGTAAGTCATTTTGAATGTCTTGCACTTTGGCTTCAAGATCAGACTTCATGTCGTTAAACATATCATACTGATTTACAAGTGTATCCAGCTGTACGTAAACAATGCTCCCCGCAGGAGGAAGAGCCATCGGCTTTGACTGGTTGGACTTTGAACCCTGTTTGCAAGAGCATGCAAGTACTGCAAGCGCAATGCACAATACTACCTTTAATTGTCTCATGAGAAATTGATTTTCTATTTAAATGTTATGTAAAATCTTTTTTATAACTGTCGCGACAGATATCTCCTACAAAAATAGTAAAATTATACTAACTGCCTTCTGTAAGCTTGAATGGTATTTTCCAGCCCTAAATATAGTGCGTCACATATAAGCGCGTGACCTATAGAGACTTCCATGAGACCCGGAATTGTTTCATTAAAATATTTAAGGTTGTCCAGGTTCAAATCATGTCCCGCGTTTAACCCAAGAGAGCATTTAACTGCCTCTACGGCAGCATCATAGTAAGGTTTAATTGCTTTCTCTCTGTTCTCAAAATAGTGTTTTGCGTAGGATTCTGTGTAAAGCTCTACTCTATCGCAGCCGCAGTCAGCGGCATTTCTTATCATTTCAACGTCCGGGTTTACAAATATGGAGACGCGTATGCCGGCATCTTTGAATTTTTTACATACCCCTTGCAAGAATTTTTTATTCTTTACGGTATCCCATCCGGTGTTGGAGGTAACCGCATTCTCTGCATCCGGCACTAATGTTACCTGTTCTGGCAATACCTTAAGAACCAGTTCAATAAACGGCTCCTTAGGGTTTCCCTCTATATTGAATTCGGTAGTAAGCACAGGCCTCAAATCAAACACATCCTGTCTCTTAATGTGTCTTTCATCAGGACGAGGATGTACTGTAATACCTTGAGCACCAAATTTCTCACAGTCCAGGGCGCATTTTACTACGTTAGGCATGTTACCGCCCCTCGCATTTCTCAGCGTTGCTATTTTGTTGATATTGACACTTAATCTTGTATTATTCCTTTGCATTATAAAATCTTTTTAAACAATCAGTGCGGCGCACTGCCAAGCAAAAATATGGAAAATATGTATAACTTGCACAAAAATGAGGCCCTGCCGTTTTTTGCAGGAAAATAAAATGATGGATATTGCATTATTTGGAAGAAACGTTGGAAAAGAGAGTTTTCCGGAACTCGGATTGTTGTTTCAGAGATTAAAATCGGATGCCCGCATAAGACTTGCGTTTTATAAGCCGTTTTACAATTATCTGATTGACAGCATTAAACAGACGGAAGCAAAGATATCCGGAAGTTTTGCTATACTTAATGCTGTTGAAGGTGCAGATTTATTTACGGGAGCAGATGATATTCCCTCCGGCACTGAACTTTTTCTCTCTCTGGGAGGTGACGGCACATTTTTAAACGGTGTTGCTCTGGTAAGAGACAGGAACATTCCAATAGCGGGTATCAATTTTGGGCATCTCGGATTTTTGACAACGGCAAGTGTTGCAGATAAAAACACGGAGACGGATGTCTTGCTCGGAAATGAGTGGATTGATAAGTTATTGAACAGGGAATTCACTACGGAAAAGAGGAGTTTGTTAAAGATGGATTTTGAACATACCCCGGCAGATTTTTATCCCTGTGCTCTAAATGAAATTTCAATTCAGCGCAACGGAACGGCGATGCTGGATTTGGAAATATCCGTCAACGGTACAAATCTGCCGCGTTATCCCGCTGACGGTGTTGTAGTTAGCACGGCAACCGGTTCTACCGCATATGCGCTAAGCGTTGGCGGTCCTATAGTTATGCCTCAGTCAAATGTATTGCTGATAGTCCCAATTGCGCCGCACAACCTTAACATCAGACCGCTTGTTGTACCGGATACCTCCATAATAGGAGTATCCTTCAGCGGCCGCAATAAAGATGCTCTTGTATCTGCAGACAACAGATTTTTTCACATCCCGACAGATTCCAAAATTAAAATTTCCAAAGGGACGAATTCTGTCAATATGGTTTCCATGGATAATAATTTCATTAAGGCTCTTAATGAGAAATTATTCTGGGGGGCAGATAAGCGCAATCTTAAATAGGCTTAACATGAGGAGCTTTTATACATTGATAATTTTGTTATCTTTGCCCCTCACAAAATCAGAGTAATGACACAAGAAAATAAATTGCCAAAGCATGTTACTATCATTATGGATGGCAACGGACGTTGGGCAAAGCAGAGAGGAAAAGAGAGAATAGATGGCCACAAAGAAGGAGTGGAGAGCGTGCGCGCATGCTGCGAGCTGGCGGTAGAACTTGGAATACAATATCTTAGTGTCTTTGCCTTTTCAGAGGAGAACTGGGGCAGACCTCAAGATGAGATAGAGGGGTTGTGGAAAATAATGCTTAAGGCCATTACCGCAGAGACTCCAACTTTTATGAAAAATAATGTTCGATTTAGGGTTATCGGAAATTTTTCCAGGCTTTCTAAGTCCCTTGTAAAAGAGATAGATGACTGTATGGCTCTTACTGCCGGCAACACCGGAACCAGTTTGGTTGTGATGCTTAGCTACAGTGGTAAATGGGATATTGTCCAGGCGCTTAATAAGTTTATGAGCAAGCATCCCGGTGAGCAGATTACAGAAGAAACTGTCGGGAGCTATCTGAGCACTGCGGATATACCTGATCCGGATCTGCTTATCCGCACAAGCGGAGAGCAGAGGATTAGCAACTATATGCTTTGGCAGACCGCTTACACTGAGTATTACTTTACGGATGTTCTTTGGCCCGATTTTCGCAAAACTCAGTTCCGGCAAGCTTTAGACGCCTACTCTAAGAGGGAGAGAAGATACGGAAAAGTTTAAAAATTAACTGCTGTACATGAAACTACTAAAAGCTTTTTTATTGTTGGCATTAGCCATTTTTCCTATTTCCCTTGCGGCGCAGGAAGTTGACTATGATAATCCCAAAACCTACATCATCGGAAACATAAAAGTTTCCGGCATCAAATATCTGAGCGAGGATCAGATTATCTCATTTACAGGACTTTCCAAGGGAGACAAAATTACCATTCCTGGCACCGATGTTTCAGATATTCTAAAAAGAATCTGGGCCCAGAGATATTTTTCAGATGCGGGTCTGTATATAGATTCAATTGGGAAAAATGACACCATTACTTTAGGTATTCATCTGGTTGAACGCCCAAGGGTTTCGCGCTGGATTTTTGAGGGAGTTCGCAGCGGTCAAAGATCTGATTTGGATGAGAGACTGAAACTTAAAAAAGGTTCAGAACTTTCAGACTATATAATCAAGTCATCCACGGATATCATCAAAAGATATTATGCAGAGAAGGGATTCCTAAAATGCTCTGTAAAACTTACTCAGGAAAATGATACTGTGATCAACAATGCGGTAAGAGTAACTTTTCATATAGACAGGGGGCCGAGAGTAAAAATTCAAAAAATAACTTTTTCCGGAAATACGGCAATCGGAGACTGGAAGTTGATGAAGTCCATGAAGAAGACAAGGGATAAACGCCTTTTTAACTTCTTCAAATCCAAGAAGTTTAATGAAAAAGAATTTAAGACGGACAAGAACAGTCTGATATCCACATTTAATGAGCAGGGATATAGAGATGCCAGAATCCTCAAAGATACTATGTATTATATTTCTCCCGACAGATTGCAAATTGATTTTAAATTTGACCAGGGAGACAAGTATCATTTCAGAAATATTACATGGACGGGAAACAGCGTCTACTCTGCTGAACAGTTGAACTCTGTGCTTAGGATTAAGAAGGGTGATATATATGACCTTGTTACAATGGACAAGCGTCTGAACGGAGATCCTAAACAGCAAGATGCCGATGTTAAAAAACTCTATACCGACAACGGTTATCTATTTTTTAATATCATGCCTGTGGAGAAAAATATTGAGAGCGATTCCGTTGATGTTGAGATGAGAATTTATGAAGGCAAACAGGCAACGTTCAGCAGAATTATTATAAACGGCAATAATATCACTGCAGAAAAAATTGCAAGGCGCGCTCTATTTACAAAGCCCGGCTATCTTTTCTCACAGTCTGATTTTGAGAGATCCATAAGGGAAATTGCTTCCATAGGACACTTCAATCCGGAGACGGCTGCTTCTGAAAAAGGTTACAGTTTGATTCCTAATCAGAATAACAGCACGGTAGATATTGCGTATAATTTGGAGGAGAAACCAAACAGTCAGTTGGAGCTTTCCGGAGGTTGGGGCGGCAATACATTTGTAGGAACATTGGGAGTAAGCTTTAACAACTTTGCAATAAAGAGAATATTTAAGAAACACGCTTGGAGACCGGTTCCTCTTGGAGACGGACAAAGTTTGTCCATCAGGTTCCAGACTAGCGGAACGTATTATACCGCTTTGTCAGCCAGCTTTGTAGAGCCTTGGCTATTTGGGACCAAGCCAACATCGCTTAGCATTTCCACGTACTTTACAAGACAGACTAATTCCTCTTATTATTATCAGAATTCAGATGAATACATGGAGGTGTTTGGCGCGTCTGTAGGGTTGGGAACACGTCTGTCATGGCCTGATAATTATTTTGTTCTTTATCATTCATTGAGCTGGCAGACTTATAAATTGCACAATTGGAATTACAACTTTTTGTTTGATACGGGATTCTCACATAATTTCAGTTATACATTAACGCTGGAGAGAAACTCTACCGACCAACCGATTTACCCGAGGTCAGGCTCGGATTTTGCTGCCAGCGTGCAACTTACCCCTCCTTACTCTATGTTCAGACATAAATCAAATGAGGATTACAAGAAGGAATCAGATCAGGACAGATACAGATGGATAGAGTATCACAAGTGGACTTTTAAGGGTGATGTTTATTTGAAACTGATTGGCAATCTTGTTTTGAGGACGGCTGCAAACTGGGGATATTTAGGTTATTATAAGAAAGCGTTGTATTCTCCTTTTGAGGGATTTGAAGTTGGTGGTGACGGAATGAGCGGGTATAATACGTATGGTTCTGATATCATTGGACTTAGAGGGTATCCCAACTATTCTTTGACCCCCATAAGGCAAAATGCCTATGTCGGCCACGTATACGATAAATTTACAGTTGAAATGAGATACCCTGTTGTATTACAGCCTCAGTCAACAATTTACGCACTTGTATTTATGGAGGGAGGTAATTGCTGGGAGAATATTTCTGACTTTAATCCGTTCCAAATTAAGAGGTCAATGGGTGTTGGTGTAAGAGTGATGCTTCCGGTTGTCGGAATGCTTGGAGTAGATTGGGGTTATGGATTTGATCCGGTGCCTAATGAGAATCAAAAGAGGGGTGGCAGTCAATTCCATTTCTTGATAGGACAACAGTTCTAGGTGATTTAAAGATGGTTCTGACATGTGGAGAACTATGTTTTAAATGATAATAAACATAAATAGTTTTAATGTTGGAGGAACTTTTATGAAAAAATTAATATCAATTGCGGCTCTAACTGTTTTTTGCGCAATGCCGCTTTGCGCTCAGTCAAATAAGGTTTATGTAAAGAAGGGTGTTATTAATCCCAAGGTTATTACCTCACAAACTGAACCTGTTGCAAAGGCCCGGAAAACCGGATATGTAAACACAGAAACAATTTTGGAGGCGCTGCCGGAGTACAAAGTTGCAAAGGAAAAACTTGAGACGCTTAACAAGCAGTATAAAGCAAAGGTTGATAATGAATATGCGGCAATTGAGAAACTTTACAATTCTTACCAGCAGCAGAAATCTGCTCTGAATGCTGCTCAGAGACAAATAAAAGAGAATGAGATAATTCAAAACGAGAAAGCAGCAAAAGATTTGCAGAAATCTTATTTTGGACAAGATGGTACGATGCAGAAGAAATCCGATGAACTTCTGGGGCCGATAAGGGATAAAGTTCAAAAGGCTATTAATGAAGTAGCGACAGATGGAGATTTTATGATTATCTTTGACGTCTCTGCTTTGAAGGGAGTTGTTTATACAAATGCGGAGAGTGACTTGAGCAGCGTTGTGATAAATAAGCTTAATGCTCGGTAAAATATTGATTGTAAATATATTGAGAGCTACAAAGACAATGAATTCAGAAGACAAATAAATAAATAATTTTAAATAACATGAAGAAATTTTTAACACTGCTGACAGTTGCTTTTGCCGTTCTTGCGGTTACCATGGTTCCCGGAAAGGCATCAGCGCAATCATTTAAGTTTGGCCACATTAATTCTCAGTTGCTTGTAGCTCTTATGCCGGAGAGAGATTCTGCCGTTGTAAAGATGCAGAAGTATCAGAATGATTTGGAAGATACTTTTAACGGAATGCAGAATGACTTTAATACAAAGGCAAAAGCTTATCAAGACAACAAAGGAAAGTGGAGTCAACCTATATTAGACGCTAAAACACAGGAATTGAATGATTTACAGCAACGTTTGCAGCAGTTCATCGATACGGCTCAGAAAGATTTGAGCAATCGTAATGAGACTTTGATGGGACCTGTTGCGGAGAAGGCTCAGGCTGCTATTGACAAGGTTTCAAAGGCTCACGGATTCACTTATATATTTGATACTTCCGTAGGTGCAATAATTTATCTTAATGAGGCCCAGAGCGAGGATATCCTTCCTCTTTGCAAGGCGGAACTGAAGATTCCTGCAAGCAAGACAAAACCAACTCAGTTTGGTCAGCAGGCTGCAGATACAAAATCTGCTGCCAAATAGGTAAGGAAAATGATATTTAAAGGGCGTCCAAACGAGGACGTCCTTTTTTTGTTTTATTGCAATTAGCTGTTAATCAAATCTGTAAGCAGATTGTTGAGAATCCTTGATTTTTGTAACATATTTGTTTTATTTTTCTTGTAATCTATTATTAAAATATCTATATTTGTCAATCCCGTGCAGAGGGGGAAAACGAAGAGAATTTTCTTGATATAATATAATTTTAGATTTTAAATAAAAGATATGGAACACAAGGTAATAGATGCACAAGATGTAGTCATCAGATTCACAGGTGATTCCGGCGACGGCATGCAGCTTACAGGTACTCTGTTTGCAGATGCTTCCGCTCTATACGGGAATGAGATCTCAACATTCCCCGATTATCCTGCTGAAATCCGCGCTCCACAAGGAACTGTGTCCGGAGTTTCTGGTTTTCAAGTGCATGTCGGACAGGCAAATGTAAAAACACCAGGTGATTTGGCAGATGTACTGGTATCAATGAATCCGGCCGCTTTGATGGCAAACGCTAAGTTTGCAAAACCGGGTGGAAGCATTATCCTGGACCAGGATTCTTTTGATGAGCAGGGTTTGGAGAAGGCCGGATTTAAGACAATGGATCCTGTAAAGGAGTTACAGCTAGAAGATTACAATGTAATCTGGGCTCCCATTACTTCTCTTACAAAGGAGAGCCTTAAGGATAGCGGACTAGATCCAAAGTCAATTGTAAGATGCAAAAACATCTTTACACTGGGTATGTGCTACTTTATGTTCAGCCGTCCTCTTAATTTTACAGAGGACTATTTGAAGAAAAAGTTTGCAAAGAAGCCGGACCTGATTGCCCCTAATATTAAGGTACTTAATGACGGTTACAATTATGCTCACAATACTCACGCAATTGGTAATACTTACACTATTGAGCCGGCAAAACTTGAGCCGGGAACTTACAGAAGCATAAGCGGAAACCAGGCAACCGCATGGGGTCTTATGGCAGCTTCTGAAAAATCGGGAAGACCTTTATTTGCAGGTTCCTATCCTATCACTCCCGCCACTGCAATTCTAGAGGAACTTGCCGTTCATAAAGAGCTTGGAGTTGTAACAATGCAGTGCGAAGATGAGATTGCGGGTATTTGTACTTCAATTGGAGCAGCTTACGCGGGCAGCATGGCCGTTACAACAACTTCCGGTCCCGGACTTTCTTTAAAGTCTGAGGCTATGGGACTTGCATGTATGACAGAGCTCCCTCTTGTTATTGTTGATGTTCAGAGAAGCGGTCCTTCTACCGGTATTCCTACAAAAACCGAGCAGACGGATTTGGATCAGGCTCTTTATGGAAGAAACGGCGAGTGCCCAATTATGGTTATGTGCGCGCGCACTCCGTCTGACTGTTTTAGAGCAGCTTACTACGCGGGTAAATTTGCAATGGAACATATGATGCCGGTAATTTTCTTGTCAGAAGGCTATCTTGGAAATGGCAATGAGCCTTGGAAGATCCCCTCTATGAAAGATTATCCGGACATTAAACCTCCTATCGTTACAAAGTGCGATGGCAAGTTCAAACCTTATGAGAGAGATCCAAAAACTTTTGTAAGAAACTGGGCTCTTCCGGGAACTCCGGGACTCGAGCACAGAGTAGGCGGCTTGGAGAAATCTCCTGCAGGCCCGCTGTCATCTGATCCTGAGAACCATGCAAGAATGGTTGCTGCACGTGCCGCTAAGGTCGCTGTCATGGCAGATTTCATTCCTGCCTTGGAAACTATCGGTGAGAAAGAGGGTGACATTCTTTTAGTTGGTTTTGGCGGAACATTTGGACATTTGTATACAGCTACTACTCAATTGCTTAAAGAGGGTAAGAAAGTAGGCTTTGCAGAGTTTGATTATATCAATCCGCTTCCAAAAAATACTGCCGAGGTATTTAAGAAGTTTAAGAAGATTCTTGTATGCGAACTTAACTGTGGACAATTTGCAGATTATCTGCGCGCAAAACTTCCGCAGTTTAAGTATGAGCAATTCAATAAAGTTGAGGGACAACCATTTATGGTTCATGAGATTGTAGAGGCTGTTAAGAATCTTAAATAAGGAGGATTTGATATGAAATATACACAACAAGATTTTAAAAGTGATCAAATAGTTAAGTGGTGCCCGGGTTGCGGAGACCACGCGGTTCTTGCATCTGTTTTGAGGGCAATGCCTGAGGTTTGCGAGGCCAGGGGATACAGCAAGGAACAGTTTGTATTTGTTTCAGGCATAGGTTGTTCCAGCCGATTCCCTTATTACATGAATACTTATGGATTCCACGGAATTCACGGAAGAGCTTCTGCTCTTGCAACCGGAATTAAAGTTGCCAATCCTCATCTTTCCGTTTGGCAGATGACCGGAGACGGAGATGCTCTTGCAATAGGAGGAAACCACTTTATTCATGCAATCAGAAGAAATATTGATACTAATATTATTCTGTTTAACAATAGAATATACGGATTAACAAAGGGACAGTACTCTCCAACTTCCAAATACGGAATGGTTACAAAGACTTCTCCTTACGGTACAATCGAGTATCCTTTTAATCCCGGCGAACTTGTACTTGGAGCAAGAGGAACCTTCTTTGCAAGAAGTTTGGATTCAGAAATGGCTCTTAATCAAGAGATTATGGTTAGAGCGGCTTTACATGACGGAACTTCTGTTATTGAGATGCTTGTTAACTGTATGATTTACAATAACGGAACTCATAAGGATATTTCTGATAGAGAGGTCCGTGCAGACAGAACAATTATTCTTAAGGATGGCGAGCCTATGATTTTTGGCAAGAACAAGGATAAGGGTATCATCCTTGACGGCTTAAAGCTTAAGGTTGTTAAACTTGGAGAGAATGGTATTACTGAGAAAGACATTCTTGTACACAACTCTAAGGATGATAATTTTGGAATCCATAGCATGCTGGTAGACATGAAATACCCGGAATATCCTGTAGCTCTTGGCGTTATAAGAGATGTGGCAGATAAGACGTATGATGACAGCGTTTACGCTCAGATTGATCAGGTTAAGTCCAAGGCTAAAATTAAATGTATGGATGACCTTCTTCACAGCGGAGCAACTTGGGTTGTGAAATAAGTTTTGGCTTAAGAGCGTATCGTATAAAAAAAAGTTATAAATTAGCATACTTTTTGGAATCTGGCAGAAAATTTGATTGCAAAATCTGTCGTGATTTGAAAAATTTTAAGAATAAATTTTTTTATTTAACATAGTTTTAACATTAAAAATTCATAATTATATGAAAGCAGCAAAAATAATGGCTGACTTGGAGAAGAAGTACAGCCAGGAAAAAGAGTATCTTCAGGCAGTTCAAGAAGTACTTGAATCAATTGAGGAAGAGTACAACAAACATCCTGAGTTTGAAAAAGCAAAAATTGTAGAGAGAATTGTTATTCCTGAGAGGATATTCTCTTTCAAAGTTGTTTGGGTTGACGATAAAGGCGAGATTCAGATTAACAACGGATATCGCGTTCAGTTCAACAGCGCTATAGGACCTTACAAAGGCGGACTAAGATTCCACCCTTCTGTAAACCTTTCTATCTTAAAGTTCTTGGGCTTTGAGCAGACATTTAAGAATTCACTTACTACACTTCCTATGGGTGGTGGCAAAGGCGGTTCTGACTTTGATCCGGTTGGAAAATCCGACAATGAGGTCATGAGATTCTGCCAGGCTTTCATGCTGGAATTGTGGAGAGTTATCGGCAAGGATACAGATATCCCTGCAGGTGATATAGGTGTCGGCGGAAGAGAGATCGGTTTCATGTACGGAATGTACAAGAAGCTTGCAAGAGAGTATAACACAGGAGTTTTGACAGGCAAAGGCCAGTTGTGGGGCGGTTCACTTATTCGTCCTGAGGCTACAGGTTTTGGAGCTCTTTATTTTACTCAGCACATGCTTCACAAAGCGGGAAAGGACATCAAAGGTCTTAAGGTTGCCATCAGCGGCTTTGGTAATGTTGCATGGGGCGCTTGCACAAAGGCTACTCAGCTGGGTGCTAAGGTTGTTGCTATTTCCGGACCGGACGGAGTTATCTCTATCCCTGAGGGAATGAATCAGAATATGATTGATTTTATGCTTGATTTAAGAGCTACTAACCAAAACATAGTTGCTCCGTTTGCAAAGAAATTCCCTTCTGAGTCTAAGTTTATTGCAGGAAAGAAAGCTTGGAGTGTTAAATGTGATGTTGCTCTTCCTTGCGCATATCAGAATGAGGTTGCTGAGGCTGATGCCAAAGAGCTTCTTAAGAATGGAACTTGGGCAGTTGCCGAGGTTTCTAACATGGGTTGCCAGCCTGCAGCTATTGAGGCATTCCAGAAAGCAAAGATTTTGTTTGCTCCGGGAAAGGCTGTTAACGCCGGTGGTGTTGCAACTTCAGGTCTTGAGATGACTCAGAATGCTGAGCATATCAGCTGGACAGCTAAAGAGGTTGATGACAGACTTCATTCAATTATGGAGAGCATCCACAATGCTTGCGTTGAATACGGTACAGAGAAGAATGGCTACATTAACTATGTTAAGGGTGCCAACATTGCCGGATTCATGAAGGTTGCTCACGCTATGCTTGATCAGGGTGTTATTTAATTTATAGCAAGTTTAAAAGAATTGTCCGTTTAGGACGATAATAAAAAAAGGCGACCAAAATTTTTAGTCGCTTTTTTTATTGATTATGAATTTTTAATCGTCATCGTCATCGGTGTATGTCAGGAAGGCCGAGCGTCTTATGGTTGGATAAGGTATCCAGTCTCCTTTTATTGCATGCCAAAGCATTTGGTTGAATTCAACATCCGGCACGGCGTCCTCTTTATTGAAATTATATTTTTCACACATGGCCTGCCACTTATCTTTTTTAACATTTTGTTCATCCAAATTTATGTTGGAAGGACGGTAGTGAAATGTAGTGGTATCTGCAACGGAAGAGAAGCATCTCCACATTGGGCGCGCGCTTGCATCATGTTGAGTCATAGGTGGTAATCCAAGTATCAATTCCATTGTACGCAGAACGGAAGTAGTTGTGTAGGGGGTATGGTCTACAAATCCGCGCTTTACAAATCCTCCTGCAACATAGCAGGGACTTCTGTGGGCATCCACATGATCGGCACCGTTTTGCGCATCATCTTCAACTATAAAAACAACGCTCTCTTTCCAAACGGGAGAGTGGCTCAAATGGTCTATCAACATCCCGACAGCCAAGTCATTATCAGCTACATACGCAAATGGTGTCCTCTTGCCGAGGGACATGCCGCCGGTATGGTCATTGGGAAGTCTGACAATCATAAATTGAGGCAGTGTGTTTGCAACAACCAGCGAATCAAAATCGCGTTTCCATTCGCGCAATCTTACAGTGTCTTTAATTGACAGATTCCACGGCTCATACGATGTGCAGAAATGCCCGGCAAGAGAAGGCACCGACGGCTTAATCACACCTTTTTTTCTGGAGACGAATTCTCCGTAGGTACGGTATGAAACTTCCATCTTCTTGCACATGTCCCAAATAAATCCGCTCGTATTATTTCCCATTTCCTGACCCCCTTCTCCGGCGTAATAATCTCCCCTGCCGCTGTAATAAGTAGGCCATGTTTTTTCCAGAAAATCATTAGCGTAACCGCCTACAGTCCAGTTGTGTCCGTCGCAACTCACCTCTGCGTTAACATAAAAATTATCCAGCAGCACAAACTCTTTTGCGATGGCATGATGATTAGGCGTTACTTTCTCCCCAAATAATACCAAACTGGAATCGCCGTTGCCCTCCTTTATATCCCCGAGAACCTGGTCATAAGTTCTGTTTTCTTGTATGATATAAAACACATGTTTTATTGGACTTGCATCTCCGACTTTTGAAGGAACCGGATTCCCCGGACTGCTCTCTGAAGTCATGTCATTTGCTTGATTATAAGGAGTATTGGCAAATACTTGTTTTGAAAATTCTGCAAGTTTGTCGTCAATCGGCAAATCAATTTCTGAAAGCGCCCCAAGGAATAATCCTGCAATATACTCCACTCCCTGGGTCTTGTTTGCATCCCCGCTGTGATGTCCGAATTTTTCATTAACATTAACCGGCTCAGGGCCATACGGGTTGGGAGCTGATTTTAATCCCTTTCCGTTTGTAACCCATAGCTTGCCTTGTGCGCATTTAACATTTGTGGGATACCATCCGACCGGGATGAATCCCAGGCACTTACTTTCTCCCCTTTTAGAGATGTCAAAGACAGTCACGCAATTATTATCTGCATTTGCAATGAACAGTTTTCTCCCTTTTGGGGAAATGCACAATCCATTTGTTGTACTTCCCGATAGTGAATTCGGGAACAGTGCAGCATTCAAAAGTTCCTCAACTCTATTATTTTGCAAATCAATGACACTTACGCTGTTGTCATCCGCATTTGCAACAAAAAGCCTATTCCCGCTTTTATCTAGACACAACTCATTTGGGTGATTTCCAACATTATAGCTCTCTGTCCAATCTTTGTTTTTCAAATTCCATACTTTAACTTTTTTACTTCCCCAGCAAGATATGTAAGCATTCTCTTCATCTTTTGACAATACAATATCATAACATTCGCTCCCGGCTGACATCTTGGATATCAGCTTTTTAGTGGCAATATCATAAACGTATATACTGTTGTCTCTCCTTGTAACTACCAGCAGCTTACCATATTTCTCTGATATAACCATTCCGGCCGGACTGATGTGATTTGGCCACGGTTTTCCCATTACAATACTGTCAGTTTGTTTTAGTCTGCCTTCCTGACTGATAGAGTAAATTCTGATTTTATTCTCATTACCTCCCGATGCGTAGAGAGTTTTACTGTCGGGAGAAAAACAGAGACCATACCAACTCATATTGATTGTGACATTGTCACTCTCAGCTTCTTTCTTTGTGTTGAACAATTGCAGGCTCTGTCTTCCGTAACCGTTGTTTGTAACTGCAATCCATTTTTGGTCCGGAGATACGGCCATATTTAAAGGCAAATCTCCCAGCCTGAATTGTTTTCCGGCCGGGGTGAGCTTCCAACCGTTTGGAAGTGTAACAGGTTCTGCTGTAAGTGATACGCCGGAAGAATCCTTCTGTATATTTCCAAACTTAAGGGCTTTCTTTAGTTTGGTGTCTTGCTTTTCAAGCTTCTGTTCCTCTTTCTTGTTCTTTCTTTTATTTTGTGCAACCGCAGAATTTGAAAATGACGCCGGCAATAAAAAACAAATAACAGCCATGCATGTGAAAGATTTAAAGCATCCGTTCATATCTATTTAAACTTTTTACAAAGTTATAATTTTACCAATCAAAATAATGCCCAACAATTGTGCTCTGTAAACTGGTTTGTAATCAAAATTCCAAAATTCACTTTAATTGTTATTGTTTTATGTGATATTTTTGTAAATTGCATAACAAAATGTTGTAAAACTTTAAAAAATAGATATTATGGAATTACCATTTGCGGAATCTTGGAAAATAAAGATGATTGAGCCCATCAGAAAAAGTACCCTCGCAGAACGTGAGGAGTGGCTTAAAAAAGCTTACTATAACGTATTTCAATTAAAGGCTGAAGAAGTGTATATAGACTTGCTTACAGATTCAGGAACAGGCTCTATGAGCCAAGGCCAATGGGCTGCGCTTATGCTTGGAGATGAGAGTTATGCAGGCGCAACCTCTTTCTATAAGTTTGAGGCTGAAGTTCAGAAAATCACGGGTTTTAAATATGTGATACCAACTCATCAAGGCCGTGCTGCCGAGAATGTTTTATTCTCTTACTTGGTAAAGCCTGGCAATGTGATTCCCGGCAACGCTCATTTTGATACTACCAAAGGTCACATAGAAAGCCGCAAAGCCAAAGCAATAGATGTTACTATAGATGAAGCTAAAGATACGCAGCTGGAGATTCCTTTTAAGGGGAATGTCAGCATAGAAAAATTGGAAAAAGTTCTCTCTGAAAATAAGGGGAATGTGCCTTTTATGGTCTTGACAGTTACCAATAATACCGTTGGAGGTCAGCCTGTCAGCATGCAGAATATAAGGGAGACAAGCGCCGTGTGCAAAATGTACGGCGTTCCAATTGTGATGGATTCCGCCAGGTTTGCGGAGAACGCTTACTTTATTAAGACACGTGAAAAAGGATATGAAAACAAGACTATTAAGGAGATTGCTCTGGAGATGTTCTCTTATGTTGACGGTATGACAATGAGTGCTAAAAAAGATGCTATCGTGAATATGGGAGGCTTTATTGCTACTAATGATAAAGACTGGTATGAGGGGGCAAAAATGTTCTGCATCCCGTTTGAGGGATATATTACTTACGGAGGGTTGAACGGACGCGACCTGAACGCATTAGCCGTTGGCCTTGAGGAGAATACTGAGTTTGACATGCTTGATACAAGGATCCGTCAGGTAAAGCATCTTGCTGATAAATTGGACGAATACGGAATCCCTTATCAGCGTCCTGCCGGCGGTCATGCAATTTTTGTAGATGCGGATAAGGTTCTGATTAATGTTCCAAAAGAAGAATTCCCTGCTCAGACTCTAACTTGCGAGCTTTATCTTGAGGCGGGTGTAAGAGCCTGTGAGATAGGGTATATCTTGGCTGACAGAGACCCCGTTACAAGACAGAATCGTTTTGGAGGACTTGATCTTTTAAGGATGGCTATTCCAAGGAGAGTCTACACGGACAATCACATAGACGTTATTGCTGCTGCTCTTAAGAATGTTTATGACAGGAGAGATTCCATAACACGCGGTGTTGCGATAGAGTGGGAGGCTCCGATTATGCGTCACTTCACAGTTAAACTTAAACGCCTATAATAATCATTAAGTGATGATTATAAGGTATAAAAAATAACAGGCATTTTGCCTGTTATTTTTTTTATTTGCCCGCTCAACAACTTATCTGCAAAGTCATTTGAAAGCTTTCGCTCTGGCTTATGTAGCCCTCCCCGAAAACTGGATGGTTGATAATTGGACAAAATGTTAACTTTAAAGTTTAAAGGGGAGTAATATGAAAAAGTCCAAACACAGTGAAAGTGCAATAATTAAAGCGGTAAAGGATCTGGAGGGAGGCATTTCGTCGGAAATCATATGCAGGGAACATGGCATATCGAGAGGCACCCTATATCATTGGCGAGGTAAATACGGAGGGATGGAAGTGAGTCAGATCAAGCGTCTTAGAGAATTGGAGGAGGAGAACATGAAGTTGAAACAGATAGTGGCAGACTTGCCTTTGGATAAGCAGATGCTGCAGGATGTATTAAAAAAAGTTCTGACCACCACCAAGAAGAGAGATACGCTAGAGGACATTCATGTAAACAGAGGCATCCTACCCGGACGTATTCAAGTTGACAACGGACCGGAATTTATTTCTAAAGAGCTGGATCATTGGGCTTGGGAGAACAAGGTAACGTTGGATTTTTCCCGTCCCGGGAAACTGACAGACAATCCGTTTATAGAATCATTCAATGGAAGTTTCAGGGACGAGTGCTTAAGTACGAATTGGTTCTTATCTTTGCAGGGGAGAACCCCAAAGGAAGCAGAAAATGAATATATATTAGAGACGAAAAAGGCCGATTTTTCTAATAATGCGTGGTCCTAAAAATGGGGTGGGCTCAAAGCAGACGCTATTTAAAAATTTTCACGCGGTCATCAACGGGCTTGAATTCCTTTGCGCCTGGCTCTCCTGAAGGTGTGCCAAAAGGCATTTCTGCAACCAACTTCCATGTTTCAGGCAGATTCCATTCTCTTGCTACCTCCTTGTCTATAAGCGGGTTGTAGTGCTGAAGATTTGCTCCAAATCCCATGTCTTCCAACATTGTCCAAACTGTAAACTGGTGCATTGCGCAAGTTTGCTGAGACCAGATAGGGAAGTTATCTGCGTAGGCCGCAAACGCTTTTTGAAATCCCTCTACAACGGTCTGGTCTTCAAAGAACAACACGGTCCCGTAGCCTGATTCGAATGATCCGTTAATTTTTGCTTCTGTGTTTTTGAATGCTTCCGCCGGAACAATTTTGCGCAAAATATCTTTGGTAATTTCCCAAAGTTTTTTGTGATGTTGGTGCAAAAGCAATACAATTCTTGTTGACTGTGAATTGAATGCGCTTGGCACATTTTTAATCGCAAACTTTATAGTCTCTTCTATCTGTTTATCAGAAACAGGCGATTTGTCGCTGATTGCGTAATATGTACGTCTATTCAGCACTGCGCTTTTAAAACTATTCTCCATTTTGTTTGTTTTTAATAATTCGAATTTACGATTTTTATTTGAATTACCAAGGGTTTGGCACAATTTTGAAAAAATTGTCTGATATGCAGATGTTTACAGAGGCGCGCTAATCCCGTTTTTGTCGGGACGTTACTTTTGAACAACCCGATTATCAATCAGTTTTGCAAAGTTGTGCTACAATCGATGCACATATTTCTTTTATCAAATCTTGCGGACTAATTTTCACCTGCAACCCTCTGACGCCGGCACTTACGTAAATGTAAGGGAATTGCAGGCAACTGTCGTGAATAAAAGTGGGAAACATTTTTTTCATACAGATGGGTGAACATCCTCCGCGAATGTAGCCCGTTGTAGGCAGCAGTTCTTTTAATGGGATCAAATCGCAGCTCTTGTTGCCGGATACCTTTGCCGCCATTTTCAGATTCACTTCTTTATCACCCGGTACAACGCAAACAAAATGCCCAGTGCGGTCTCCCTTGAGAACCAGCGTCTTAAAGACTCGATTGATATCCTCCCCAAGGCTATCCGCAACATGCTGCGCAGAGAGATTCTCCTCATCCAAATTATAAGGCACAAGCTCATACTTGATGCCGGCCTTGTCCAAAAGACGAGCTGCGTTTGTTTTATTGATTTTCATTGAGTGCAAATTTACAAAATCCGGACTGCCGTTATTTGATTTTACAAAATCCGGCCTGACTGTATTAGCGGATCGTAATTTGTGGTCTATTTATAGGGATTTTCCCAGAACCGCACGCAATCCGTTGTTTCCTTTTCATTGCTGCCAGTCCTATTTGATTTGTAATTTTGCGGGCATAAATCCATGTATATGTGTTGTGCATATTCCTCAGGTGTGTATTGGTGCCCTTTTATGTAAGTCTCTGTGTTAAAGCCTGTATGGGAGATGCACTCAATGTGGTAAAGATTTTTAGACATATAGTTAAAGTATGCTTCTTGTGATTCTTTTCTTCCGTTCCAGTTAGCGTCATCATTAAGCCTCACCGTACGTCCATCTTTAAACCTGTCACGTACTTCCTCTATTGAAAGCAGATTGAAATCTTCATCCATCATGAATGCCGCAAATGTCGGATCCATCCAGATCCATTTGTGCAATGTGTTGGAATATACAGAGTTAATTACGTGGCAATCATTAATGTAAACCTTTGGAAAGCAAGTAACATATCTGGATTTGAATCCCATTGCCAGATAACATTCATTTAAAAGCATTGCCAATCCTCTGCAATTCAAGCCGTTTCCGCTTTTCTTGCAAGACTCCATCATGTCTATTGCGTTATAAGGAGACGGGTTTCCGTGCTGTCCGTCATGGCGTATTGTGTTGTGAACCCAATACATAAGTTTCTCAATTTTGGAAATTTCATCTCCGTTGCCGGCAATGCTGTCCAAATTAAATTTCATCCTAACGCGTACAAGATTACTGTCATCCGGATTGGCATAGGTAAAATGAAACTTTACACTGTCGGGAGCATAAGAGGCTGATTGCTGTAAAATATGCTGATAATCAGTCTTTTCTCTTAATACTGACATTGCATCCTTAAACTTTTTCTCTCCCCTCAAAGAGGCAAGATCCTCATCTTTCATTGCCCAGCTGTAAGACTCGGTGCCATATTTTGCGACGCTGTCAATTGCGGCAAGCGCAACCTGCATATTGCCAACTCTGGCGTTGTAGCAGGCTAGGTTATAATACATTCCGCTAAAGTCAAGTCCTTTTTCCTCCCGATAGTATTTTTTTATTCTTTCCGGCAGAGCATCGTACTTTGCATAAAAACCATTGTACTCTTTTGCAAGTATCTTATAATCACGGCTTTTAGATTTGTCTTGCGTATTAACTGCGGTATTAAAATCTTTGATTACTTTATCAAAACCTTGCACAGCCAATGTGTCAATAGTCTGGTCTTTAACCGTTTGAGCCGTCTTATTTTGATTTTTGGAGTTCTGTGCGTTTGCCGTAAAAGGTAACATTAAAAGTATGACTGCTGTGGCACAACTTTGCAAAAATGTCTGTTTCATAATTGTTTACAGTTTATCGCTATTACAAAAAGAGGTTAGCGTATATTTACAACATCCCGATTATTAGTTGATTTTTCAAAATTATGGCACAGCAACTTTCTCTCCCATTTATAAGATTCATTACTGTATTTTGAAGCTTCATCCATTGCTGCAAGAGCAATTTTCTGATTCCCGATTTTTGCGTTGTAGCATGCAAGGTTGTAGTAAAGTCCGTACAGAATGTAGTCCCTGTCATCGCTATAGTATTTTTTTACATTTTCCGGCAGTGCCTGATACTCTGCAATCATTTTATTAAACTCTTTTGCAAGCCTTTGATAATCGCGGTCATTTTCATTCATTAGTCTTGTTGTAAGCTTGTCAAACTTTTTAAGTTTTTTATCAAACTCCGTGCGGCATGCGCTGGAATTATTCTTATTATCAGTAAGTTGATAGTAAAAGTAATTGTTTTTTCCCGAGGTTGTATAATTTGTATAAGCGTTCTTAGATGTAAGATTTTTTGCATTTGCCTCGGACGGATTAATTGTTGCAGGCACCATAACCGATGCTATTGCAATTGTGTAAATTAATGTACGTGTTTTCATATCTGTAATATTTTTATTTTTAAAGTTTTGCTCAAATTTTTCCTCTCCGCCTCATTTTTTCTCTCTGCTTATTAGACGGACAAATAGATTTTTTGTTGCAAAACTTTCCGGAAATTTTTACAGCATGACTCTTACAAACTTTTTATTTCATTGGAAATGAGTGTTTCTGCAGGAAATATTTGTGCATGCATTCCTTTTCATCACTTATTATGCGATAAAGTTTGGAGTTTTGTAGGACTTCATAAATATCATACTTCTTGCCGTCTATCTTGATTATCCTGTATATCAGGCGAATTCCGTGGCTATAATCAACATACCAATTTACATGTTTGCTG
The DNA here is from genome assembly GCA_028704975.1 of Bacteroidales bacterium. GTDB lineage: Bacteria > Bacteroidota > Bacteroidia > Bacteroidales > UBA932 > Egerieousia. Next base: position 44,398 of record JAQWEK010000003.1, read on the forward strand.
TATGACGGCTGGATATTTTTCCCGTTTTCCCTGCGCCATCCGTATATTGTCTCATACCTTGATGTTCCCTCGGGAGTATAATCTTTAGCTGCACATGAAGTTGAATCTCCGTCTTTTAATTCTCTGTAATAGTTGGTTTTACAAGATAATATTACATCTTTCTTTAGGCCGTTTATTATCTGCCCAAAGTGATAACACTTTACTTTAAATAGTGCATTTATTGCATTGTTGCTGTCCTCAAAAACGTATGGCTGGCAGTTCCTGTCTTTTACCGGCCTAAACGGAAACGGTTCAATTGAACCCTCTGCGGCATCGGCAATTTTATCAACTAAGTAAGCGGTTGGCAAAGAGCAGTATAGAGAGTCTGCTATTTCAATTGCCGCTTGCGGCGTCATTGGCATTCTTATAAAATCTTCATTTGTCCCGATAGTTAAATAATCCGGAAGTACCTGGATTTCAACACTGTGCTTGCGGCGCAGAATAGGAATGCTGTCAACAATATCTGTCGTGAAAATTATTTTTTTGAAATACTTCATGGAATCCGGTACGTTCCCCTCCAATATTTGCTTGACAATAAGGGAATCTCTGCGACGTATTCCGACAGGATTAATTGAAATATATTCCCCGCGCATGTTGTAAAAACCGACTGTGTCAAGAGATCTGATAAATGTCCTGCCTGTCTGTATATTGCTTGTATCGTGCGATTTGCTAATTGTTTGATAGTAGGGGACGGGAACTCTTTGCTGACCAAGAATTTTTTTAGCCGGCACACATAAGATTAGTGCAATAAAAACCGTTGCTTGATATATCGTTTTCATTATTGGCGCAAGTTCGTAATTTTTAATTATAATATGATTGATAAATGCGTTAAATTTGAAGCTACAAAATCTATAACTATGATTTACCGTAAACTTGGCCGCACGGGTCTGAATATTAGTGCAATAGCTCTTGGATGTGAAGGTTTTGCGGGCAAGAGGGAAGAAGATATCGTGAGGGATTTCGATTTTGCGGAAGAAGTCGGAATAAATTTTTTTGATTTATATGCGTCAAATCCCGATTTACGCTCTAATCTTGGAAAGGCTATTGCGGGGAGGCGTGATAAATTTATCATTCAGGGACACCTGTGCTCTATCTGGGAGAAGGGACAGTACTTGCGTTCCCGCAATATTGATAAGACTAAACTTTCTTTTGATGATTTGCTTACCAGACTCGGGACGGATTATCTTGATGTCGGGATGATTCACTATATTGATTCAATCAGGGATTTTAATAAAGTTTTTGATGGGGAGATTTTTAGGTATGTCCGGCAACTCAAGCAGGAGGGCATTATTCATTTTATAGGCATGAGCAGTCATAACCCTCAAGTTGCGCAAAAGGCTGTGGATACGGGTGTTATAGATGTGCTTATGTTCTCTATTAATCCTTGTTATGATATGCAGCCGGCAACGGAAGAGGTGGAAGATTTGTGGGCCGAAGAAAATTATAATAATGCCCTGCAAAATATTGATGCTGATAGGGAGAAGTTATATGAAACTTGCGAACGATTGGGTGTTGGGATTGATGTTATGAAGGTTTATGGCGGAGGCGATATTTTGAATGAACTTGACTCTCCTTTTGGTAGGGCTCTGACCCCGGTACAAGCTATAAATTACGCACTTACAAGACCGGCTGTTGCGGCTGTAATGTTAGGGTGCAAGAGTATTGATGAGATGAAGGCAGCAATTGCCTGGTGTACGGCTTCCGAAAAGGAAAGGGACTATGCTTCCGCAATTTCCACAATGAAAAAATATACGTGGAAAGGGCATTGCATGTATTGCGGTCATTGTGCTCCGTGCACTGCCGGAATTGATATTGCAAGTGTGAATAAATTTTATAACCTGGCAAGAGCACAAGACTGCGTGCCGGAGACCGTGCGCGAACATTACAGATTATTAGAGCATCATGCTTCTGAATGCGTCAAGTGCGGCGTATGTCAGACAAGATGTCCTTTTGGTGTGGAGAT
>JAQWEK010000152.1 GCA_028704975.1 Bacteroidales bacterium
AAAATTGCATCCTTAAGAGAAAAATATAAAACATCATTGTATATGTCGGGAGTTATTGCCAGAATCACGTTATCCTTCTGCAATCCTACACAAAGATTCATTTTCCCGCTGCCAGGAGAGAGAGAGAAGATGCCGCTGCCTGCAGCAACATAAAGAGAATCACCCATTTCTACAACTGACATAATCGGCTTGGGAGATACAAGAATGTTCTTATAAATTCCGCCTTTTGCATAAGCATATAGATGATAGCGGTTATCTGCCTTGTTCCTATCATAAAGATAGACAACACGCTTGCCGGAAGATATCCCCATATCTGGATTTGGTAACTTTATAAGTTCTTTGAAAATGCCGGAAGAGTCTATATAGCATAAGGATTTTCCTTTGACTACCATCAACAAACTGTCGGAAGTATATGCAAATGAAAAAATTGGCTCATCTGCTTTATTACCATATCTGGTCATTCCTCCCCATCCAAGCAAATAAATACTTTCCCGCGTAGCCAAAGTAATAAGCCTATCGGGAGAAATGTCAATGCAGCCAATAAAATGCATATTATCAAGAGAATCTGACATAGAACTGCTTAACATTACTTCGTACCTGAGATTGTTTTTATGCTGCGCCACTATCTCAGACAGTGGAAACCATAAAAAGACAAGAAGCAAAAAACATATTTTATTCTTCATATAAAAGTCTCTTTGACAGTACGTTAATATTTTCTCAAAGGGACTTTCCATACATCGCCCACACGACCGTAAATGTTGTATTTGTCCAACATTTTAACCCCAAACCCCTGAATAATTTCAAAGTTTTTATCCTTAATATCATCAACAAAACCCTCTTTTTCAGAACCGAGAAATGCCAATGCAGTCTCTTTGCCAGTTTTACGCATTGCATTGAAAGCCAATTTTTTAAGCTCAAAATTTCCGGACTCTTCCATTCTTGCGACGTCCCCGCTAATAACTGCATCCGAGGCATCCTTGACGTATGACATGGTTTCATTTTTTATATTCTTAATTAGGCGTCCGGTAATTGCGGCAACTTTTCCCCCTTCAAACCCGTCAACTTTCTCAATTATTTTATCCATAAATTCGTCCGGACCATTAGGGTCCGGTACATAAACAGGCTCGTTGAGTTTTTTATCTTCCGGTGATAACTGAGCCCACGAATTATAGTCCCAAGTCACACTTGCTCCGCTGTTTATTATCTTCTTTCTTAGCATCTCATCTTGAGTGAGAGGTGCTCCGGAAGATAATGGCTTTAATTGCAGATTAGCGCTGGAAAGCTGTTTAAATTGCACAGAACCAGAGTTTTCCATTGTTTTATACTCGCTCATCAATTTTACATATTTTACTTGCGCAACGGAATCGTTATAACGTTTCTCTTTTGCCGCCTGCTCTGCAAGCCATGCCGCTTTTTGCGCCTCAGCCTGCGAGTTGCCAGAGTTATCACTTAGCAAAAAGCTGAAAAGAGCAGAAACAAGTCCGCTTGCAAGCTGCATCCCAACCATTTGCTGTGTGCTCATTACAACAGGTTTGGCAACAGAAACATTTTTTACAAAAGACTGTGCGGCAACCGTTTTTGTAATAGTCTTGCCCGTCATCTGTTCCAATTGCTTTATTGCACTTGTAGAGGAGCCGGTACCGAAATCAAAACCGGTAGCAGCCTTTATTACTATTGGCTCCCCGTTAGTTATCCCGGCTTGGGCAAATGCCGACATTGGGGATGCTGCCGCCATAGCTACCGGCAACAGGATAAAAATGATATTAATATTTTTCATACTCATCAATATATGAAACGGTTATTACTCTTTCCTAAAATTCTGCTGCCACTAGTAGATCTCCATCTGTGACTATTCTGCTACTGCTGGAAATTTGCCTCCCACTCGTAAATTTTGTCTTGAGCCACTCTTGCATCGGGGGCATCAGGGGCAAGAAGAAGGTATTTCTTCATATTCATTATTGCCGTTCCAAAAAGCTCAATTTGGGAATTTAACAATGCCATGTTATAGTAGGCAACGGGATAGGAGAGCGGATTAATGCTCACCGCCCTGCTAAAATAATCTATCGCCTTTGAATAAAGCTGCTGATTTGTTGCGGCACTCGCCTGGACAATATACCTTCTTTGATTTTCCTCTACCGTTTGCGTCTTGCCGGCTTCACGTTCTTTTAAATCTTTAAGACGCCTCAGCTCCCTGTCAAAATATTTTTGATTCATTCTATACTGCAAGGTATACAGCATATTGCACAAAACTTTCCCTTCCTCGTTCCAGGACATATAAATCAGAGGAGCATCAGCCAAATAGATATAAAGCGTATTGTCATCATCCCACTTCTTTGTGTACAAATTAATCTCTTTATCGGCCCTGACCAGATTAACAGTTGTATCATTACGGCTCACGACAGTTTCAGTTGTCACATAAACACTTGAGTCCGTAACAAACACATCATCAATATTTTTGTAAAGGGCGGTAGCGTAATACTGTTTTTGCCTTTTTTTCAGCAAATCTTTTATTTCCTCCGCAATCTTCTCATTAGAAGACGCTAAATTGCAGAAACCGGGGTATCGAATTGTCCACTTAAGATTGTTGGTGGTGCCCGTTTTCTCTGTTTTAATCTGAGCGCTCACATTAGTTGAAACAGCACAAACAACTGTTAAACACACAGTTATCATAAATCTGGTTTTCATATGGGTAATACTTTAATTAATTTTAATGTAAAATTAAAGCAGGGCAACTACCCATAAGCATAAATGCGTAAAAAAAAATTTAAAATGCGTAAAAAAAAGATATAAAAGCGTAAAACTACGCTTTTATGACAAGAGAAGCCGTTAGTCCCTCCCCAATAAATGATGTGTCGGCTATTGCATCTGCCTTTTCCGTTACGCACGCAAGTGAGGAGTC
>JAQWEK010000153.1 GCA_028704975.1 Bacteroidales bacterium
GATGATCTCTTTAACTTTAGAAGTAATGTCTGCCATGATTAAATAATTTAGTTAATAATTAAGTTTAATTTTTAGTAGTGCGCAAAGGTAATCAAATTTTTCAAAATTGAGTATATTTGCCCCGCTTTTGACTTTTGACTATGATTCATTTTGCAATACTGGCTTCCGGCGGGGGCACAAATGCGGAAAATTTGATAAGGTACTTTAACGGCATTGATGAGAACGGACGCAAAGATAGTGCCGATAATGCCTCCAAGCATGCTCCGGAGGGGCTTGCACGTGTAGATTTGGTGATTTCCAATAACCCTGCGGCTCCCGTTTTGCTGCGTGCCGCAAGGCTAAAGGTTAAGTATTTGATGCTGGACAAGGAGCAGCTTTGTTCAGAAGAAAACCCGGATATAATTAAGTATCTGAAACACAATAATATAAATTTCATAATCCTTGCGGGCTATTTGCTGCAGGTGCCAAAAGTTCTTATTTCTTTATATCCCGACAGAATTGTCAATATCCACCCCGCCCTGCTGCCAAAATTTGGAGGCAAGGGGATGTATGGGGAGCATGTTCATAAGGCTGTTATTGAGACGCATGAACAGGAGAGCGGTATAACCGTTCATCTTGTGGATGAGCAAATGGACCACGGCAAAATTCTGTTTCAGGCCAAATGTCCTGTAAATCCGGAAGATACACCGGAAACACTGGCGGCAAAGATTCACGTGCTGGAGCAGGCAAACTTTCCGCAGGCCGTAGAGCGCTACATAACTGACCGTTTTCCAGACAGAATTATCTGATCACAAGTATCTATTTTCTACCCGAGCGCCTAAAATTCAGTTGATTTGGTTATTCATGCAATTGCACGCGTGTTGATGGACGCCTTTCAAGAAAAGTCATAAAAATCATTACTTTTGTAATGATAACGTTTGGCTTAGATAGTGCGCATGCCAAATTAAATATGATTTTATGAAGAAGATATACAGAATATTTACGGCGCTTATAATGGTTTGTGCCTTGCAAAGTGCTGTGTTTGCGAGTGTCCCGCAATTTGGAAATATTAAAGATCCTGTTACCTGGACGCAAAAGATTGCAAGTGACGGTAATGATATCTATGAAGTTCAACTAGTTGCAGGCATAGAGCCTGAGTGGCACGTATATGATTTTGGCCCTTATACGGACGGGCCAAACGCAACTGTTTATAAGGTTGCACCCGCTTCCGGTTTTCTGGTTAATAAAGATTTCAGACTTGTTGGCAAGCCTTTCATAAAAGGCAAAGTCACAAAATCTTACGACGATATATTCCAAATGAAAATTGGAACATTTGGGAGCGGAACTGTTTTGGTGCAAAAAGTTCAGGTGCTTTCCAAAAAGGCGGTTCAAGTTGTTGTTCATGTTGAGTGGCAGGCTTGTAAATCAGGTAATTGCGTCAACGGAGAGAAGGATTTTAGTGTGACTCTTGCCGCTGCAACCAACCCTGCCGCTGAAAAATCCGGAGCGAATGATACAGGCGCAGTTTCCGGAACGGAAGGAAATACCGGAAATGCAGTAGTTTCCGGGGCAAATACTACAGCAGACAGTATAAGCGATATAGGCAACGGTAACATAACAAGTGCAGGTTCAGCTAATAGCGGAAGCAAAGTGGATAACTCGGGCGTTGGACATCGTTCCCTATGGAGCCTTGTGCTTGAAGCAATTCTTTGGGGTTTTGCAATGCTGATTACTCCTTGTGTTTTCCCAATGGTGCCTATGACGGTCTCATTTTTCATGCATACCTCAGAGGGAGAGGATAAGAAAAAGCCCGATGGAGACAATAAGAAAAAAACAAGCAGCCGCGGCAAGTTCCTGGCGAGTATGTACGGCCTTTCAATTGTTGCGCTGTACACGTTGCCCATAGCGGTAATAATACTGATTACATATTTGATCGGTGGTGGTAGCGTTACTGCAAACATTTTTAACTGGCTGGCCACCAATTGGATACCAAATCTGATTTTCTTTATTGTGTTCTTTGTTTTTGCACTTAGTTTCTTTGGCGCGTTTGAGATTGTGCTGCCAAGCCGGATGGTAAACAAAGCTGATTCAAAATCTGATAAAGGAGGTTTGCTTGGAGTTTTCTTTATGGCTTTGACGCTGGTGCTTGTCTCTTTCTCTTGCACCGGCCCTATAGTTGGAAGCATTTTAATCAGAAGCACCCAGGGAGAAATTTGGGCTCCGGTTATTGCAATGCTTGCATTTTCAATAGCTTTTGCAATCCCGTTTACAATTTTTGCATTTATTCCTTCACTTCTGGATAAACTTCCAAAGTCCGGCGGCTGGTTGAATTCCGTAAAAGTTGTTCTTGGATTTATTGAACTTGCACTTGGAATGAAGTTCCTTTCTATTGCAGATCAGACTTATCATTGGGGAATTCTTGACAGAGAAGTCTATCTTGCATTTTGGATTGTAATATTTGCATTACTGGGAATTTACCTGCTTGGTAAAATTAGATTTCAGTATGATTCCAAGGAGGACCATGTATCTATTCCGCGTTTGCTCCTTGCAATTATTGATTTTGCATTTGTGGTTTATATGATTCCCGGAATGTGGGGCGCGCCGCTTAAAGCTTTGAGCGGATACCTGCCGCCAATTGAAACTCAAGATTTTAGAGTAGCTTATATTGGCGCCGGAAGTGCGGACGGAGGAGGAAAAACAGCCGTTGTTGATACGTTGAACGCCAAATATTCAGATATACTGCATCTGCCTCAGGGGTTGCAGGGTTTCTTCAATTATGATGAAGCTTTGGCCTATGCTCAGAAAGTTCATAAGCCCGTATTTCTAGATTTCACCGGACACGGATGCGTTAACTGTCGTGAGATGGAAGCAAGGGTATGGAGCAATC
>JAQWEK010000037.1 GCA_028704975.1 Bacteroidales bacterium
TTTCATCCGGAGTATCAACGGCTGTCTTGTCGGCAATATTGTCAATGGAGAATAAGTACGTTACTTCTGCGGAAGGAATTGTAGATGATGACGTTGATAAGTGCATACATAATCTTACCTCAATTGGGGCTAATGCTATGACGGAGACTGATAAGGCGGTGTTGGATATTATGACGCACAAAAGCCGTGCGGAACAAACCGTTTAATCCAATTGATATTTATTTTGGTTGCTATTTCTTTACTTTGTGCTCGTCATAGTATTTCATGGCCTCCGGCATTTCCTTCTTTATTTGTTCGATGCGGTTGGCATCCGACGGGTGGTCGCTCAAAAATTCCGGTATTTTACCTCCCTGGGCCTGCATTCTTTGCCAAAAGGATATTGCCACTTGCGGGTCATATCCCGCCATTGCTGCAAAGATCAGACCCATGTGGTCCGCTTCGCTTTCGTCTTTTCTGGAAAAGGGCATCATTATTCCGTAGTTTGCTCCAAGACCATAGACCGTCTGTGAGATACTCTTGCTGGCGGACGATTGTCCGGATAAAAGAATTTTAAGCCCGGATGCACCGTAGTTCGTTAAAATCTGGTAGCTCATTCTCTCCGCGGAATGTTTGGCAACGGCGTGAGCTATTTCGTGCCCCAGAACTATAGCCAGTGCATCTTCCGTTTGGGTAACCGGAAGCAGTCCTTCATTTACAACAATTTTTCCACCAGGCATGCAGAATGCGTTTGCCTCCCTATTGCGGACAAGATGGAATTCCCATGCAAAATTTTTACAGTCGGCCTCATGACCGTTGGATTTAAGATACTCTTCAACGGCACCGGCCAGCCGTTTCCCAACCCTTATGACCATCTCCTTATTTTTCTTGTCCGTAGATACTTTAACAGTATCCATATATGCCTTGTAACTTTTATTGCTTAAGCTTAAAACATCTTCATCCGATACCAGCATGAGTTGTTTGCGGCCGGTTACGGCCACTGTGCCGCAGGCGCTTGCGATTGTTGCAATAACCGCAACGACAGCCACAACACAAATCAATTTATGACTTTTGGAAGTCTTTAGCGTTTTCATCATCAAATATATTTTCTAAGAGCGGTACAAGATAACGAAAACCAATTTATATTTGCGCGCTTTTTTTTATGATGTATGTCAAAGGATGATTTGCGGACGTGCAAATCCTTATTGGATAAAGTCCGCAATTTTAATTACGAGTACTATCTCGATTTCGGTTATATTTCTACCGAGCCGCACAGGCAATTGTTGCTGGGTTATTTATGGTATATTTTTCTTGGAGTGGGGTGTCTTTCATTGCCGCTTTGTACCAATGTTCATGTAAAGTTTATAGATAATTTGTTCACCTCCGTATCGGCTGTATCCACAACGGGGCTGACTACCGTTGATGTCTCTTCCGTATACACTTTTTGGGGACAGTTGATTGTGTTGATTTTGATTCAGTTGGGAGGTATAGGCTATATGACCATGAGCAGTTACGTGATGTTCCTTCTTACAAAACATTTTACGGAAATTAAGAAGGGTGTTCTGAACGCGGAATTTGCAACTCCAGGAGGATTGCAGATACACTCTCTTGTCAAGAGCATTATAAACTTTACGTTCTTTTTTGAAGCCGTCGGGGCGATCGTCCTGTATTATTTTTTTGCAAAGCAAGGTATTGCCCAACCGGTATGGGCGGCTATATTTCACAGTGTTTCTGCATTTTGTACCGCAGGATTTAGTACATTCCCGGACAATCTTATGCAATTCAGTACTAATTGGGGAGTGAACATCGTGATCATGATTTTAAGTTACGCCGGAGCCATGGGTTTTATCGTAATTACCGATATATGGAAGAAAATCACGGTTCGCGGTTACAGGATTACTTTTACAACAAAAAATATCTGTTTGGTTACGATTCTTCTGACAATATGGGGTACCGTTCACCTTTTTTGCATAGAGCCCAGCCTAAGGATATATGACAATCCCGACAGGTTCTTGATATCTCTATTCCAGACGGTTTCAGCGCTAACCACAGTAGGGTACAATACTGTGAACTTGGGGTTGTTCGTTCAGATCACACTGCTGACCCTGACGGTCATCATGTATTTCGGCGCTTCTCCTTCGGGGACAGGAGGAGGTTTGAAATCCACTACCATTACTGCTACAATTGCGTTTGTAAAGTGCAAGCTTGGCCAAAGGCGTGACGTTTATATATCGGGGCACCGTTTGCCTACTTTCAGGGTAGATAATGCCCTTACTACCTTTGTGTTGTATACGACAATCCTTTTCTTCGGCTCATATATTTTAACCGCCGTCGAACCGGGCAATGAATATATGAAATATCTTTTTGAATCGGCCTCCGCACTTGGAACCGTAGGACTGTCAACGGGCATAACTCCGGCACTTACATCCGCAGGGAAGACAGTCCTTATAGTTTTAATGTATATAGGACGCGTGGGAGTTCTGACCATAGGTTTTTCAATGATGAAAAGAATGGAGAAAAGGACCGAAATCAAAAATGTTGCGCGGAAGGAAGAATTTTCATTGCAGGACGATGATCTTGCCGTCTGAATTTTTCTCCACAGCCGGCATTAATTTCAGAAAACGATCATTGCGGAAATTGGAAAATGGTCTGATGGCAATTGCGCCGGAGTGGCGGGGATACATGAAGGTTTGGAATCGTTGTTAATTTTAAAAGAACAAACGCTCTTTATATTCTCCGCAAATATGAAATCTATTGTTTCACGCTGATATTCGGGTATTTTCATCCAGCCGTGATATGTGTAGGACGGACCGTTAACCGGTCGGTTGCAGGCTGCTTCTGTATTTGAAAAATGTCCGGGCCTGATTTTTTTTGATGACGGGTCTTTGCAAATAATTTTAACAGCCCTGTCGTCGGCCGTGCTGTTAAAATCTCCGGTTATGAATACAGGTATCGCGGCGGATTGCATTTTTGTACAGCTGTTCCTACCGCCGGTGATTTCTTCTATTTTCCTCATTATTAACTCAGCTCCCTTTACCCTTGCAACGGAGCCGGTATTATCCAGATGAGTATTGAAAAGATAAAATCGTTTGCCGTTTACATCTTCAAATTCTGCCCAGTTGCAACTGCGCACATAAGCGCCGTCCCATCCTCTGGACGGTCTGTCGGGAGTATCCGAGAGCCAAAAAGTTCCATGGTCCAGGACTTTAACTCTGTCCGCGTTGTAAAATATCGCATTGAAACAACTGGTTCCCTCTCCGCTTGCAGGATCTTTGCCTGTTGAGTATGTGAGCGTGTTCCTTGAGAAAACTTTGCGCAGATCTTCATATTGGACGGGCGTGAGTTCTTGCACTCCTATCACATCCTCCTTGCTCATAATATTTTCTACCCACAATTTTCTGTTGGTCCAGGTATTAGGTGTGTCCGACGGCATGTCTACACGGACATTAAAGGACATCACGCTTATGATCGAAAAATTTTTATCCTCATTTTGACCAACGGTTTTCTGTGCTCCGCAGGCAGAAAGGACGGTGGCAAAGGAGACCAGTGCCGCCAAAAAATTACCATGTACAGTCATCGTAAAACTTCTATTCCCATTCTATGGTCGCAGGCGGTTTTGAAGAAATGTCATAGCAGACACGGTTAACACCTTTGACTTTGTTTATGATTTCATTTGAAACTTTTGCAAGAAAATCATAAGGCAGATGTACCCAATCAGCGGTCATTCCGTCATTTGAGACAACTGCGCGCAATGCAATCGTATATTCATAAGTTCTCTCATCTCCCATAACGCCAACGCTCTTCACGGGCAGCAAAATTGTACCGGCCTGCCATACAGCGTCATACAGAGGAATCATTCCGGCAATGCTGTTTTTGGTCTCGACAGATTTTCCCGCAGATTTTTTATTTATTGCTGCAACTCTCTTTGCTGCAGCGCGTTGTTCAACTTTCATCTCCTCCTGCATATATCCGTTTGATGCCGGCGGAAGGGTAGTCATATACTTGCGCATCTCCCCAACATAAATGGCGTCAGCCTCTTTAAGAATTTCAAGTTTCTCTTTTGTGACTTCTCCCAATACTCTGATACCCATTCCCGGTCCGGGGAACGGATGACGGGATATGACCTCCCTCTTTATGCCAAGAGCGCGTCCTGTTCTGCGCACTTCGTCCTTAAATAGAGATCGGAGCGGCTCAACAATCTTCAAATTCATCTTCTCCGGAAGCCCTCCGACATTGTGGTGAGATTTGATTTTTGCGGACGGACCGTTAACTGAACTTGACTCAATAACATCCGGATAAATTGTTCCCTGCGCAAGCCATTTTGCGTTCTTAATTTTCTGTGCTTCAGCGTCAAAAACCTCAATAAAAGTTCCTCCTATAGCCTTCCTTTTTTTCTCCGGGTCAGTTACGCCTTTTAGCGCGGCCATGAATTTCTCACTGGCGTCAACCCCAATTACATTTAGACCCATTCCGAGATACTGCTTAAGAACATCCTCATATTCATTCTTGCGCAATAGCCCGTTATCCACAAAAATACAATGCAGATTTTCCCCTATGGCCCTGCTAATAAGCACTGCTGCAACAGAGGAATCAACGCCTCCGCTAAGGCCTAAGATAACGTGGTCATTTCCGATTTTCTTTTTTAGCTCCGCGACAGTTGATTTAATAAATGACTTTGTAGTCCAGTCTCCTTTGCATCCGCACACTCCCATCACAAAGTTTTCCAGCATCTTGCCGCCGTACTGAGAATTGAATACTTCCGGATGAAACTGGAAAGCATAAACGGGAAGTGTATTGCTCTTTAACTTTGAACGTGAAGATTTACACTCAGCCGCAGGAACTTTCATCTTGTAAGCGGCATTTTTAACGGTTGACGTTGAGGCAATTAATTCAGCTCCTTTTGGGAGTTTTGTTATTGAATCTCCGTGGCTCATCCAAACAAATGACTTCTTAGGTATACCATTAAATATGCTGTCATCTGAATTATTTCCTTTACCTGACTTCCCTCTTGTGCTTGCTGTTTTAGCAATTGTTAATTCTGCTCTGCCGTACTCTCTTGTCTGCGAGGCCTCTACATTGCCGCCACAATTAAATGCAATATATTGTGCTCCGTAGCAGATGCCAAGTACGGGAATTTTTCCAAGGAAATCCGTCAGATCAATTTGCGGTGCATTTTTATCTCTTACTGAAAACGGACTCCCTGAGAGTATAACTCCTTTTACGTCTGAAGGGATTATTTTCTCACTCTTCTTTTCATTGGACGTCACTTTACTGTTGCCTGATATGCAATTGTATTTTGCCCCTTCAGATGAGCTGTCGGGAGTTAAAAAAGGAAACTTGTTAAAAGGGTGAATTTCACAGTAAACATTTAATTCTCTGACTCTTCTGCCTATCACCTGTGTCACCTGAGAACCGAAATCAAGGATAATGATCTTGTCCATTGTTAAGATTTTAAAAACTTTCTTCAAAGATACTGCTAAAAAAAACAATATTTCTCTACTTTTGCAACCGATTATGCAAAACATTAGAAATATAGCAATTATTGCGCACGTTGACCACGGCAAAACTACGCTGGTGGATAAGATGATAATGCAGGCAAAGGTTACGAGGGAGACTGAGAGAAACGGCCAGCTGATTCTTGATAACAACGAATTGGAGCGCGAGAGGGGAATTACCATTCTTTCCAAGAATGTGAGTATTCCATATAACGGGTATAAAATCAACATCATAGATACTCCGGGGCATGCCGATTTTGGAGGAGAGGTTGAGAGAGTTCTAAACATGGCGGACGGTGTTCTGCTTATTGTGGATGCTTTTGAGGGGTGTATGCCCCAGACAAGATTTGTGCTGCAGAAGGCATTGGAGATGGGCAAGAAGCCGCTTGTTGTGATTAATAAAATTGACAAGCAGAACTGCAAGCCGGATGAGGTTAACGAGCAGGTTTTTGATTTGATGTTTGCTCTAAATGCTACTGAGGAACAGCTTGATTTTAAGACTGTTTACGGCTGTGCAAAGCAAGGGTGGATGTCCTTGGACTGGAAGAAGCCTACCACAAATCTTATTCCGTTGCTGGATTTGATTATTTCAGAAATTCCGGCTCCCGAGCAGGACAATGAGGGAACTCCTCAGATGCTGATTTCCTCTTTGGAGTACTCTCCTTACGTTGGAAGAATTGCAATAGGAAGGGTAAAGAGAGGCATCCTTAGGGCGGGCCAAGATATAACTTTGTGCAAGAGAGACGGAGGACAGGAAAAACAGAGAATTAAGGACTTGATGGTTTTCACCGGAATGGAGAAAACCAAGCAGGCAGAGGTTGAGAGCGGTGATATTTGTGCCGTTGTAGGAATTGAGGATTTTGAAATTGGTGATACAATTGCCGATTTTGTGAATCCTGAGGCGCTTCCCCCAATTTCTGTTGATGAGCCGACAATGAGCATGCTTTTCTGCATTAATGACTCTCCTTTCTTTGGCAGAGATGGAAAATATGTGACTTCCAGACACTTAAAAGACAGATTGGATAAGGAGCTAGAGAAAAATCTTGCATTGCGCGTTAAGCCCGGTAAAACTTCAGACTCCTTTGTTGTATACGGCAGAGGCGTTCTTCACTTGTCTATTTTAATTGAGACAATGAGACGTGAGGGTTTTGAATTGCAGATAGGTCAGCCTAAGGTTATTGATAAGAATATTAACGGAGTACGCTGTGAACCAATTGAACATCTGATAGTTGATGTTCCTGAAGACATGGTTGGCAAAGCTATAGAGATTACCACAAGAAGGAAAGGCGCTTTGCTTCACATGGACCACAGGGGGGATAGAGTGCATTTGGATTTTGATATTCCCGCAAGAGGCATTATCGGACTTAGAAGCAATTTGATAACTGCAACTTCCGGTGAGGCAATAATTGCCCATAGATATAAAGATTATGAACCGTACAAGGGCGAGATCGAGAAAAGAACTAACGGGTCTATTGTAGCGTTGGAGACGGGTGAGGCTATTGCGTATTCTATGTGGAAGCTTTTGGACAGAGGAAAATGGATTGTAAGCCCCGGAGATGAAATTTATGCCGGAGAAGTCGTGGGAGAGTACACAAGGGCGATGGATTTGAATGTGAATATCTGCATTAAGAAAAAGCTTACAAACGTAAGAGCGTCAGGCTCTGATGAGAAGGCTGTTTTGCCACCTCCTATGCAATTTACGCTTGAGGAGATGTTGGAGTATATTCAAGATGACGAGCTTGTTGAGGTTACCCCGAAGCATTTGAGAATAAGAAAGATTTATTTGGACGAGAACGAGCGCAAGAGGCACCAGCAGCAGAATTCTTAGGACTTTTTGCCTTTACCGATTATTTAAGTATATTTGCGCCCCCAACGGATTTATGAGGCTAGGCGATGGATTATAAGATTCAGATAAGCGGACTGGCGCAGGGAAAGCATGATTATGAATTCCCTGTAAAGGGAGATTTCTTTAAAGAGTTTGGCAATTCTCAGATTAAGGATGCCGCTCTTGTTGCTAAGGTCGTTCTTGATAAGGGAAGCGGTTGGATGAATGTGAGCTGCAATGTTGTTGGCACTATATTGACGGAGTGTGACAGATGTTTGGATGATCTGGAAATCCCGATGAATTTCACTGCAGACATTGCTGTAAAAACGGCAAAACTGGGAGAGGAGATTGAGAGCACAGATGAATTCCTTATTATTGATCCGTCGGATGGAGAGCTTGATTTAAAGCAGTTTATATATGATTATATCTGCGTAAATGTGCCTCTTAAGAAAGAGCATGAAGAGGGTGGGTGCAATCCAAAGATGCTTAAAAAGTTAGAAGAACTTAAAGTTGTTGAGGTTGCGCAAGAGGGCAAAGAGTTTTATGCGCCATTTGGCAATTTAGACAAGTTGTTGAAAGAGGCGGAAAAAAAGAAGAAATAAACTGTCGTGAAATTCATCGACAACTAATTGATAATTAATTATTTAAAAATATTTTAAAATGGCACATCCAAAACATAAGCTTTCTAAGCAAAGAAGAGACAAGAGAAGAACTCATGATAAGGCAGAAATTCCTACACTTTCAACTTGTTCAAATTGCGGTGCTACTGTTATGTACCACCACGTGTGTCCTGAGTGCGGTTACTACAGAGGACGCCTTATCATCTCTAAAGAGAATGCCAAGTAAGGTGCAATGATAAGAGTTGGCGTTGATGCAATGGGCGGAGATTTTGCCCCTGAGAATGTTATTCTAGGAGCAATTGAGGCTTATTCTAACATCAATACTGATGCTCTAATTGTTCTTGTTGGCGACAGCGAGAAAATTACCGGGGTTTGCAGGCATTATGGCTTTGACTCCGGCAATTTTGTTATTAAGAATGCAACTGAGCAGATAGGAATGGGGGAACATCCCGTCAAAGCGTATATCAAGAAGACCGATTCCAGTATGCATGTGGGCTTTAAAATGTTAGCCAATAATGAGTTGGATGCATTTGCAAGTGCGGGCAATACAGGTGCAATGCTAACCGGTTCAGTTTATACTTTGAATCCATTGCCCGGCATAATCAGGCCGTGCATTTCTGCTAAAATGCCGCTTGCCGACGGAAGCGATATTTTGATTCTGGATGTTGGTTTTAATGCAGACACAAAAGCGGACGTTCTTTATCAATTTGGAATTATTGGCTCTATTTATGCAAAGACAATGATGGGAATTGCTAAGCCGCGCGTTGCACTTTTGAATGTGGGCAGCGAGGAAGAAAAGGGAAACATGGAGGTGCAGGAGGCTTATAAAATCATGAAGGATACGGAAGAATTTGATTTTGTCGGCAATATGGAGGCAAACAATTTGTTCAATGGCGGAATTGCAGATGTGCTTGTAACAGACGGGTTTACGGGAAACGTTGTTCTTAAGCAGGCAGAGGGAATGTATGCATTGGTTTCCAAGCTTGGCGTGAACCATCCGTTCATGAACAGGTTTAACTATGAATTTTACGGCGGCACTCCTGTGCTTGGAGTTTCCGCTGCGGTTGTTATAGGGCATGGAGCCTCAACGCCGCTGGCAATAAAGAATATGATTCTAGAGGCTGAGCAAGCTGCAAAAAACGGTCTTGTGGGTAAATTGTCACAAGGCGCTAAAATTATTAAAGATGAGTAAGTTAAGAGCAATTATAACAGGAATAGAGGCATATCTTCCGGATTATGTCCTTACTAATGAAGAACTAACGCACATGGTTGATACTTCCGACGAATGGATAATGAGCCGCGTTGGAATTAAAGAGAGAAGAATTTTAAAGAAAGACGGACTCGGCACGTCATTTATGGGTGCGGAGGCTGCAAAAAAACTTCTGAAGTCTACCAATACAAATCCTGATGATGTGCAATTGGTTGTATGTCACTCTGTTACGCCCGACATGCAATTCCCTGCAACTGCAAACGTAATTGCAGACAAGGTTGGAATTAAGCATGCCTGGGGATTTGATACTAACTCAGGGTGTAGCGGATTCTTGTTTACTTTTGAGACGGTGCGTATGTTTATTGAGAGCGGAGAGTATAAAAAGATAATTTTTATATGCGGAGAGAGAATGAGCGGAATAACTGATTACAAGGACCGCAGCACTTGTCCGCTTTTTGGAGATGCGGCTGTGGCGATGATGGTAGAACCTTGTGAAGATGAAAATTACGGATTGCTGGATTCCATACTTCATGTTGACGGCGTTGGAAGGAAATATCTTTTCCAGGTTGGCGGAGGTTCTTTGTATCCCGCTTCTGAGGAGACAGTTAAGAAGAGAATGCACTATATACATCAGGAAGGTCAGCAGGTATTCAGACATGCAGTTGTAGGAATGGCTGATGTTTCTGCAGAAATTATGGATAGACATAATCTTAAGGCTGAGGATATTGCGTATCTTGTACCCCACCAGGCTAATTTGAGAATCATAGATGCAACCGCAAAGAGAATGGGTCTTGCCAAGGAAAAAGTGCTGATTGACATAGAGAAGTTCGGCAATACTGCGGCAACTTCCATACCGCTGGCTTTGTGGGATTTCAGAGATAAAATTCACAAAGGAGATTTGCTTGTATTCTCTGCCTTTGGAGCGGGATTTACCTGGGGAGCAGAGCTTTACAGGTGGGCTTATTAAAACGGTATCGTGCAGAAAATGTGCGGCTTTTGGTCCCATAGTTCAATGGATAGAACGGAAGTTTCCTAAACTTCAAATCTGGGTTCGATTCCCAGTGGGGCTACAATGAAAAGGGTAGAATCAGACTCTCCTGTTAATGTCCTTCACATGTTGAAGGATTTATCTTTTGGCGGTCCGCAAAACCTTGTGTTAGACATGATTCGCGGCAACAGAGAGAAGAAGCTCTTTAACCTTTTTGTCGTATACAATACCCCGTCCACCCAGGCAAGACTTAATGATTATTCCAGTGGGGCAAATGTTCAGATGTATAAGCTGGACAGATGGAGCATAAGCTGTATAATTTCTTATGTTAAAAAGTTAAGAGAAATTATCCGTGCCAACAATATACAAATTGTTCATTGTCATACTAATATAGATGCATATAGGGCGCGTCTTGCAGTAATACCGTATAACATAAGGGGATTTTTTCACAGCCGCAAAAATAGAAAACATGCAACTGTCGTATTGACAATTCACGGCATGACGCTGAATCTGAATTATCTCTCTGAATTTTTCATGGGTGAAATTGATAATACAATTTCTGAAAAAAATATTAGAGTTCTCGACAGACTTTTTTTGAAGCATTGTAAAATCTGTTTTGAAAGCAAGGCGGCAAGAGAGTTTTATCTTAAAGATTACCACCAGTATCCGGAGTTTGGAGGTGAGAAAGGCGGCATACTTATGAAGTCTGTAGTCATACATAACGGTGTATTTGTTCCCCGCATACTTAACGCAAAACCAATAAGTTATGGAGAACTTAACAGCTATGTAATGCATTATCCGGGAGAGCCTGACGTCTCAATTCCACGCGGAAAGATTTTGCTTGCAATGGTTGGAAGTTTTTCTTCTTATGCACAGAGAGACCAAATGCTTATTTGCAAGGCAATTGTACTTTTAAAGCAAAAGCTGGCAGAACTTCCTTTCGCATTTCTGTTTGTCGGTCGTTCAACTTTTGAAAAAGATTATCATAGGGTAAAGGAACAGGAGGTCAATGATTCATACCCGGATAGAGATGAAATGGCAGATTGCCTTCAATACTGTCGTGAGAATAATCTGGCCAATGATATTTTCTTCATGCAGCCGGATATTGATGTTCCTTCTCTATTAAAAACCATTTCTTGTTATGTGTATGCTTCCAATCAGGATACCTTTGGAATCTCTGTCGTTGAGGCAATTATATCAGGTGTTGATGTGATTTGCAGCAACTCGGCAGTGTTTATGGAGATAACACATAACGGTGAACTTGCAAGATTGTCCGAAAATTCTCCGGAGGCTTTTGCAGCTGCAATCTCTCATTTCCTGAAGTATAAATTAGAGGAAAAAACTGAATCTGATGCAGACAGAGCAGTTGATGAACAAATTGATATGAAGGAGTCTGAAGAGCAAATGATTGTTGCGGCAAGACTGTATACAATTGAGCGGTGCTTAAATGATTATAAAGAATTTCTTTATACCGGGTAGTAAACATTTGATAGTAGATAAGATCTTTTATCCGTTTAATCCCTCATAAAATCCCTCTTGAACTGCATTCCAGTTCTCAATCACAGTTATTGTTATCCAGGCTATAGTAAGAATTACTGCAAACCAAATTATCCCTTTCTTGTTTTCTCTTAAAAATTTCTTGAAATTTTTCATGGTAATAGTTTTAAAAAAATTGTAAACGCAAAAATATGTTGCTATTCAACTGCGTCAAGGCCGATTGATAT
>JAQWEK010000038.1:0-4716 GCA_028704975.1 Bacteroidales bacterium
ATAAGAAACGGTTTAATAATACTATCGCTTCCGACAGTATACTTATGTCTGATTGCCACGCAATATGCAACTGCAAAAATCACAAGCAGAATAAATTTTATCATCTTCAGAAGCATGTATATTTGAGGCATTTGCTTAGGATTGTTTTTTGACCTGCTCACCAAAATATTCATGCCCAACTGACAGACAATAAAGAAACAGAGAGCAAGCCATATAATACCCGGAAAGAAAAAGGTTGGCATTGCATACCTCAAAACCAAGTATGTAGCCCCCCCCAGAACAACTGCGATTATTGCGTTGATTCCAAGGTATTTAACCTGCACTCTCTTATCTTTTGCCTCTGCGTGATCCATATATTTATGATATACAAACTGTCACAATATCATTGCTAAGTTCAATAAAACCGGCTTCAATCTCCAAAATTTGTTTGCCGCCGCCATCACTATTGTCTCCGACAGAAACGTACTCAATAACTCCTTTCTTAAGAGAGGAAATTATTGGAGCGTGATGAGGCAAAATAGTAAAGGGCCCCAAAGTTCCCGGCAATGTAACTTTCTCTATATCACCGTCAAACAGCGATTTCTCCGGAGAAATTATATTTAAATGCAACTGTGCCATTTTTAACAATAAACTATGACGATGCTATGCATTAGCCTGTTCCAAAATTTTCTTACCCTTCTCCATGGCCTGCTCTATTGTGCCAACATTCATAAAGGCCTGCTCCGGAAGTTCATCACACTCACCGTCCAAAATCATCTTAAATCCCTTGATGGTATCTTTGATATCCACCATTACACCTTTTATTCCGGTATATTGTTCTGCAACCGTAAACGGCTGTGACATAAATCTTTGCACTCTACGTGCTCTGTTAACCGTAAGCTTATCTTCAGCAGAAAGCTCCTCTATTCCCAAAATGGAAATGATATCCTGCAGCTCTTTATTACGCTGAAGAATCTGCTTAACTCTCTCAGCAACTTCATAGTGTTCCTGTCCGACAATGTGAGGATCAAGAATTCTGGAAGTTGAGGCAAGAGGGTCAACAGCCGGATAAATTCCAAGCGCCGTAATCTTTCTGTTTAATTCCGTTGTTGCATCCAAGTGTGAAAAAGTGGTTGCAGGGGCAGGGTCCGTAAAGTCATCTGCCGGAACATAAACCGCTTGTACAGAAGTAATTGAACCACTCTTGGTAGAAGTAATTCTCTCCTGCATAGCACCCATTTCCGTAGAAAGTGTAGGCTGATATCCTACCGCAGAAGGCATACGACCAAGCAACGCGGAAACCTCGCTACCCGCTTGAGTGAAACGAAATATATTATCAATGAAAAGTAAAATATTATTTCCGGTTCCGTCTGCAGCGCCATCCCTAAATGACTCAGCTACAGTCAGTCCGGAAAGAGCGACACAACTCCTTGCTCCGGGCGGCTCATTCATCTGCCCAAACACCAGGGTAGCCTGACTCTTTGCAACTTCATTATAATCAACGGTTGACAAGTCCCACCTTCCCTCTTCCATTCCTTTTTTGAACTTATCTCCGTATCTGATAACGCCGCTCTCCAACATATCTCTCAGCAAATCATTGCCTTCACGTGTACGCTCTCCTACGCCGGCAAAAACAGAGAAACCGTTATAACCCTTGGCAACGTTGTTAATCAGCTCCATAATAAGAACCGTCTTTCCTACGCCTGCACCTCCAAACAATCCAATCTTTCCTCCTTTGCAATAGGGCTCCATCAAATCTATTACCTTAATACCTGTCGGGAGCACTTCCTGGACAGTTGTAAGTTCCTCAAACTTAGGCGGAAGCCTGTGAATAGGATAAGAGCCCTTCATCTCCAGGGGCTTCATTCCGTCAATGGGATCTCCAACAACATTCATCAAACGCCCTCTTACCTGAGTACCTACAGGCATTGTGATGGGGCTTCCCTTAAGCTGCACCTTCATTCCTCTCTGCAAACCGTCCGTACTATCCATAGCCACCGTTCTAACAGTGTCTTCTCCAATGTGTTGCTGAATCTCAACGGTCAAGATTTTTCCGTTAGGTCTTCTGATTTCCAAAGCATCATGGATTGCCGGTAATGAAATCTTTCCCTCAAGATTAAAGGAGACATCCACGACGGGTCCGATGATTTGTGAAATATGACCAGTCAATTCACTCATATATTTTTATTTTATTTCTCTACTCTAAAAGTTCCCGATAGTTCAAATATCTATCACATCAAAAAGCGCGTAAAGATACAAAAAACGGGCCCATTGTGATACTCATTAGACTTTTGGAACAAGAATATAGTGTAAAAGTGATATTATGCTCCGCCAGGGAAGGCCAAAACAGTGCTTAAAACCTGATTCTCAAATCAATACCGCCTTGAATAGACTTGCCTTTCTGCATAAAACCCGTGCTACCGTTCACCGACGCAGCACTGCTGCTGTCAAAGTAGAAAACAGCATAGTCTTTATTAAGCAAATTACGTCCCCAAATGTCAATCTCTATAAGACGGCTTAGTCTGGCCACAATCCTTGCATTAAGAAGACCGTAAAACTTCTGGTTAACATCATTTGCCTCAGTGAAAAAAGTGCGGCCGACCCCAGAATACTCAAGTTCCGCACGCAGCCCCTTCACAGAGATTCCGCTGTAAGAAGTTGCAGCGCTGCCAAGAGGTATGTCATACAGAAGGGCGGCGCTAAAAGTATTCTCCGGAGCAAACGGAACATGTTTTCCCTTATAATCAATTACTTGTAAAGTTGCCTTTCCGGTATTGTCATAAACTTTTTCATTGGAAAGATACTTTGTGAACGTAGCGTGAGTATATCCGTAATTAACTGCAAAACTCAAATCATCAATGATTTGTCCGCGTGTAGAAAATTCAACTCCGCAGCTGCGGCTCTTTCCCGCATTGGTTGTGTATCTTCCCAGCCCGCTATCCACAAACCTTGCAACTTGTTGATTCTTAACACGCATATAAAATGCAGCCATATCCACCTTTATGCCGGTGCCCGGAATTGTAAGATGCGCCCCGATTTCATAATTCCAAGAATATTCCGGCTTATATTTAATTGCAAGATTAACGGAGGTATCATTTTGGATATCTCCTTTATTTAACATCATAGCGCTTTGTAAATAATCGGAAAGCATCTGAATATTATAACCTCCGCTTCTGTAGCCCCTGCTCACCTGAGCATAAACATTATCCACCCCGTTAAACACGTAATCTATTGAAAACTTAGGCAATACCGGGAAATACCGGTTACCCGCATTACCAAAATATCTTGCCGAGTACGCCCCGCTTTTTATAACAACACCGTGCATTAAAGTATTATAATTCATAGCCGCCTGCGAGTCATAATCAATATTAATTTTCTCATAATCCATTCTTATCCCGACAGTTGCAGACAAGCCCTCCGTGCCGAACAAATCTTTAAACACAGACTGATGGTAGATTGCAGCGCCAAAAGTCGGAGTGCTGAATTTACCGGGAATTCTTAACAGACTGTCGGTGAGCTTAACAGAGACTGGAGACTGTGCCATTGCCGCATCCATTTGCCGCTGAATCAAAGAGATAAAATCTTTGCCAAAGTCCAGAGGCGCATTTATTTTTTGCCACTGATAAAAAACAGAAACACCGGAACTGCGCTGCCATTTTACATTTCCGCACAATATATTCGGATTTATATTTTTAAATACAACCTCCTCGCTTACAGCATTTTGTTTCTGCTTCTGAAGCATGGCAAATCTGTCTGCAGCCGTGAAGTCCTGATCCAAAGACATCCTGTCCCTCAAATGTTGCCAACCCGCAACGGATGTGATTTTAACATTGCCCGCAATGTATTCACCCTTTAATCCCACATTCAACAAATTGCGGTAATAGCCGCTGCCGAAATTATAATTTGGCAGGCTGTAACTTCCTGTATTCTTGTTATATGCTCCATACGGATATCCGCCCATGTCTGTATATTCATAACTTACATTAAGGTCATACTCGGACTTGGAATTTGGACGGAAAATTGCATGAAGTCTTCCGCCCCCGTTTGTACCCTTATCAATATTTTTTCCGTTGTACTGATTCTTATAAAAGCCTCCCTCATGATCCGCAAATCCTCCAGCAGAAAATGCAAACTTCTTGCTAATCCTGTGATAGTGAGTGAGTGAAAAACGATAATTATTTTTTGTGGCAGCACTTAAAAACAAATCGGTGCCGACATATTCAAACGGAGATTTTGTGTGAATGTCAATAATTCCTCCCATGGAATTCATACCGTAAAGAGTTCCCTGGGGACCGCGCAAAACATCCACCCTGTTGACATCAGAAAAATCAAAATCAAATGCGGACTTGTCATAATAGGGAAAATCATCTACATAGACCCCTACTGCAGAGGAATTTATACGGGAACCGATTCCTCTTATATAGATGGATGACGTTAGTTTTGAACCGTAATCCGGAACATATAAATTTGGAACGGAGCCTGTCAAACCCTTAACGGAAAAAACACGCTGGCTCTGCAACTCTTTGGATGTAAAATGATTGTATGAAACTGCCTGATTGCTTAAAGCACGTTCATCTCTTAATGATTTGGCGTCAACTACCACAGAATCCAACTTCACCTGAGCACTGACAAACTGAACAGAAACAAATAATATCCCGACACAAATAAAAACCTTCTTCATCATATTTTAATAATTAGAAGTGCAAAGATAACCTTAATAAAAAAATAAGCCAAAGA
>JAQWEK010000038.1:4816-11789 GCA_028704975.1 Bacteroidales bacterium
AAATAAGCCAAAGATTATTTTAAAGATATTTATAATTAGTTCTATTTTAATGCATTATAGAGAACCTCTATTGGATGCAGAGCTTGTACTCCCGTTCCGTCAAGGATTTGCTCTCTGCAGCTGGTACCCGGGGCGGCAACTATGTACTTGCAAGTATTACCCTCAGCTGTAGCATCTTGTTGCATTTTTTGAACCTTGCGGACAGCGGGAAAAAGAATCTCCTCACCAATTTCCATAGAGCTCTTATAGTGCTCCTTTTCATAACCGTAGGAGCCCGCCATTCCGCAGCATCCGCTTGGAATTATATGAACATTATAGTTGACGGGAAGGTTAAGCATTGCCGCAGTTAAAGCGGTGCCTACCAATGATTTCTGATGACAATGTCCGTGAAGCCATATCTCGGCTTTTGAGATTGTAAAAGATTCATAAGATATTTTTCCCGCATTTACTTCCCTCATTATGAACTCATCAAACAGCAGGCAGTTTTTTGCAAGTTTATTTGCCGCAACAGCCATATCGCCTCTCAACAAAGCGGGATATTCATCTCTAAAACTCAGAATACAAGACGGTTCTATGCCTATCAGAGGATGCTCCTCTGTTACAATATCCTTTAATACATCAACATTTTTAAAGGCAAATTTGCGGGCCAGCCTCAGCATTCCTTTTGACAAAGCAGCTCTTCCGCTCTCAAAATGCTTTGGTATAACAACCTCATAGCCAAGCTTGTTCAGCAACCTTACAAAAGTAGCCCCAAGCTCCGCTTCCATAAAATTTGTAAACTCGTCTGCAAAAAGATAAACCTTCCCGTTGTAATATTTTGTCGCGACAGATCCGTCTCTTCCTTCAAGCGCCTGAGGTACAGGATGCTGCATTTTTTTTACAACTGAACGCAAAGTATTCCTGCTCAATTTTGGAATGCTTCTGTCGGGAGAAAAATTAATAACTTTCTTTATAAGACCGGAAGACAATTTCCAAGAAGCAAACATATTATAAATAGTTGCAAATGGAGAGCCAAGTTTTTCTATCTGAGGCATGTGCGCAACAATATAGTTACGGAAAGGAACCCCTTTTGCATCAAATCTGTGCTGAAGAAATTCCGCTTTAAGCCTGGTCATGTCCACATTTGACGGACACTCGCTCTTGCATGCCTTGCAGCTTAAGCACTCGTTAAGCAATTCATAAGTAGCATTATCCAGAAACGGATTGCGGTGACTATTATGAATAACATTATCAGATACCAGGTTATGCGTAGCTCCTCTTTTTATGCTGCCGTTTGTTAAAACTTCACGCATCATATTGGCCCTTGCGCGAGTAGAAAATCTCTCCTCTTTGCCGGCCTTAAACGCAGGGCAAATTACACCCCCCATCTCTGCAGGACGCCTGCAATCTCCGTTGCCATTGCACTGCTCAATTGCACAGAACAAACCCTTCTGCTGAGTAAAATCAAAATATGTCCGCAGTCCCTTTGCACCGCCTGAGGCTCGCAGATATTTCTCTGCAACATAGTGTGGTTCAACTTCATACCTCAGACAAGTATCCATCGGAGGAGTATTAACTATTTTCCCCTCATTAAAAATCAGATGCGGATCCCAGACAGATTTTAAATCTTTAAACAGTTTGTAAACTTTTGGTCCAAACATCACAGGCAAAAATTCTCCTCTCAACCTACCGTCTCCGTGTTCGCCGCTTAAAGAACCGCGATATTTTTTCACAATCCTCGCAGTCTCTTCAGCCACAGCCTTAAACAAGTACCTGTCGTGAACTTCTTTAAGATTTAGGATGGGGCGCAAATGCAACTCTCCAACGCTTATGTGTCCATAAAATACGCAGCTCAGCTTAAAGCCGTCCAACATATTTTTAATATCCTTTATGTACTCCGCAAGACGCTTTGGAGAGACGGCGGTATCCTCTATCAGCGATACCGGCTTTGCATCTCCCGGCATTCCGGAAAGCAGTCCCAGACCCGCCTTGCGCAATTCCCAAACTCTCTTTATATCAGCACCATATACACGCGGAAACTCATAACCGCAATTATGTGTTTTAAGATTCGCCTCCATTTTATCAGCCCGCGCATCAACCTCCTCTCTGCTCTCTCCCGCAATCTCAATGCACAAAATTGCAGCCGGATCTCCATGCACAAAAAATCTGTTTTTATTCTGCTCAATATTATTCTTGCTAAGCTGCAAAATCTTGTCATCAATCAGCTCTATCGCCACAACTCCCTCATAATTGGAATTCACCATCTCTGACTCGCCATCTCTGAAGGACGCGGGCCCGCGCAAGGCGCTCTGCGTTTGTGCAAGTGCAATAATATTCCCCGCAAACGCCTCATCAAGCGATTTGCAATGTGCGCACACCAAGACCCTGTCCTTTGGAGGAAGCGGAACAAGATTAATCTTAAATTCATACGCAAACGCCAGCGTTCCCTCTGAGCCCGCAAACAACTTGCACAGATTTGGAACAACCTGACCTCCTGTTAAATAACTGCGCATATCATTAAGAACCTCATCCAGCGCATAACCGGAATTACGGCGCACAATCTCTTTATCAGGAAACTCCGCTACAACGGCATCATTTATATTTTCATCGCATGCCCACTTAAACAGCTGCCAATAAATTCTCTCCTCCAAAGAGACCGGAATAAAAGCCTTTGCCAAAGCTCTCTCATTAAATTTGCCTGTGCCGCCGTGGATACTATTTGTGTACTCTTCAACCTTTGCCTTAATCTTACCAATAACCTCAGCTGCCCTCTCTTTTGAGAATACTGCCAGAGTACCGTCGCCCAGAACTACTTTAACCTCAAGCAGATTCGCACGCGTTGTTCCATAAATAAGAGAGTGACTGCCACCGGAATTATTCCCAACCATCCCGCCAATGCAACACCTGTTTGCAGTAGAGGTCTCAGGTCCAAAAAAAAGATTAGATTTTGCAAGTTCCAAATTCAGCTTATCCAACACAACTCCGGGCTGAACGCGTGCCCAATGCTTAACCTTGTTGATCTCAAGGATTCGGTTCATATATTTGGAGACATCCGCCACAAGTCCGCTCCCCACAACCTGCCCTGCAATGGAAGTCCCCGCCGTACGGGGAATTAAAGAAATGCCGTTTGCACCCGCAACGCTAATTGCCAGACGTATATCCTCTATGCCGGCCGGAAAACAAACGCCATAAGGAATTTCCCTATAAGCACTTGCATCAGTCGCATACAGTACTCGCGTTAAATTATCTCTTAATATATCCATAGGTCAAAAAAATCGCAGCAAATATAATTAAAAAAGCCACGCATGTTATGCGTGGCCTAAGTACAAGTAGCTTAACACTTTAGCTTACCCTGCGCAGTTTTTTACCCGTAATTTTTTGAATATCTTTAATCATCGGATACTCCTCGCTGGAGCAAAAAGTAAAGGCAAGCCCGCTATTCCCCGCTCTGCCGGTACGCCCTATTCTGTGCACATAAGTTTCCGCCACATCCGGAAGGTCATAGTTGATAACAAGACCAAGGTCCTGAATATCAAGACCTCTTGCCGCAATATCCGTGGCGACAATAATTCTTGTTTTACCACTTTTAAAATTCTTTAATGCAGTTTGTCTTGCGTTCTGAGACTTGTTTCCGTGTATTGCCTCACACTCTATTTTGCATTTGTTAAGGGCCCTGGCAATTTTATCGGCTCCGTGCTTTGTGCGTGAAAACACAAGCACTCTATCCTCCGACTGTTCATTCAAAACCTTTACAAGCAAATCTATTTTCTGCGGCTTCTCAACAAAGAACAAATCTTGCTCTATTGCCTCCACAACAGACGCGGAATGAGCAACTTCCGCCTTTACGGGATTATGCAATAAATCTCCGGAAATCTTGTTTATCTCCTCCGGCATTGTAGCAGAAAAAAGCATTGTTTGTTTCTG
Source organism: Bacteroidales bacterium (assembly GCA_028704975.1). Lineage (GTDB taxonomy): Bacteria > Bacteroidota > Bacteroidia > Bacteroidales > UBA932 > Egerieousia. Next base: position 8,720 of record JAQWEK010000038.1, read on the forward strand.
CCGCGGAAGCATTGGAATAATCCTGCGGATATCATGAATAAATCCCATATCCAGCATTCTGTCCGCCTCATCCAGAACAAAATGTTCAACACTATTCAACTTCACAAATCCCTGACCTATAAGATCCAGCAAGCGTCCCGGAGTAGCTGTTAAAATATCAACTCCCTGATTCAGCCGCTTAACTTGCTGCCCCTGCTTAACACCTCCAAAAATAACCGTATGCTTTAATCCGCTATACTTTCCGTAATCAGAAAAAGACTCCTCTATCTGAATTGCAAGCTCCCGTGTAGGGGTGAGAATCAGCGCTTTAATGTGGCGCTTATTATTTTTGCTCAGCGACGGATTATTTTCTTTTTCCGGATTCTTCTCTTTTTTCATCAATTGTTCAATAATCGGGATTGCAAATGCCGCAGTCTTTCCAGTACCCGTCTGTGCTATCCCTAAAATATCTCTGCCCTCCACCCCGGCAGGAATTGCCTGCTCCTGAATAGGTGTTGGTGTAATGTACTCTTTGTCACTCAAAGCCTTAAGAACAGGCTCTGTAATTTTTAATTCTTTAAATGTCATTAATTTACTTTTGTTTAATTTCACACAAGGCGTACTCTTGCTTTAAAATAGATATAACCTGATGTACGCTTCTTATCTTATCAGCCATATAAGCGTTTGCCCCGACAAACACATACCCATCTGATAACTTACCTTTTACAGAATTATATAATGCCTTGATAATACAATATGGACTGTTGATATAATCACATGTTTTAATACAGTGATAACCACACCCTTTTGGCTTTGTAAGACCTGCATCAATTTTATCTGTAAACTCACTTTCTATTGCCCTGCCCGGCATCCCGACAGGACTGTCTATAATTATGATATTATTTTTTTTGCATTTGATATATGCCTCTTTAAATTCGCCGGCCGCATCGCATTCAATTGTCGGGACAAAAATGCTGGCCATTTGCGCTCCGTCGGCTCCAAGTTTCATAATCCTCATAATATCCTCTCCGGTAGTCAAACCGCCCCCGGCAATAACCGGAATGTTTTTTCTCTCTCTGTATGAAGATGTTATTTTAACTACTTCCGGAACTATTTTCTCCAAAGAATAATTATCATCAAAAATCTGATTTTTCTTAAAGCCAAGGTGTCCGCCCGCCTTTGGCCCCTCAACCACAACAGCATCAGGCAGATAATTATATGTGGCATCCCATTTTTCACAAATAATCTTTACCGCCCTCGCAGAAGAAACTATCGGGACTAAAAGAGTAGTACTATCCTTCTTTAAAAAGGACGGGAGATTAAGAGGAAGCCCTGCGCCGGAAAAAATAATATCAGCCTTCTCCTCAATGGATGTATTCACCATGTCTGCAAAATTGGAGAGTGCAACCATAATATTAACCCCAATAATGCCTTTGGTCATTTTCTTTGCCTTTCTTATCTCCTCCCTAAGGCCATATATACAGTTAAGAGGGTAATTATCAGTAGTTTGACGATACAGCAACCCCATACCGGCGCATGAAATTACCCCAATGCCCCCCTCATTTGCAACGGCAGAAGCAAGGCCGGAGAGTGAGACTCCGACGCCCATTCCACCCTGTACTATAGGGAGTTTAACTTCCAATTTTCCAATAAAAAATGATTTCATCATTATAACAACATTTTGCGCTACATCTTGTAATTGACGTGTAAATCAGGACACACCTTATCAGACAGCAGCACGCACAACTGTCACTTCAGACAACAGAATTAATAATGGTGATTTGGAGACTCAATGTCCGCAGGAAAGCGCGGAGGCAAACACAAACAGTATAAACTCTTTTGTAAGAGTGCGCAAATATAATCAAATATTTGAATATCGCCAATTCATGCTCACAAAGGCTGCAGGTCCTGCTTAACAAGGTTTCATATTGCTTTTCACAATGATAATACGTAACGCATCGTTGATTTTCTGAAGTGATGCTATTTCTTGCTCTTGCTTTTCATTATCGGGCATCATAAGTACATATATTCCGAAAACTTGTGATAACGCACGGATTTTCGGATTAACTGGAGGATTTTAACGAGTATCAGAAGGAAGATAAAAATCTGACCAACAAACACTTCCGGCAAGTGCAACACGGACAGTACGAAAAGCGGTATAAGTGACAATTATTTGTGTGGCACAATGGCACTATCGGCTCTTTGGACGGTGTTTTGTTAGTTCAAAGTGCTGAAAATGAAAAACATGAAGAAAAATTCAAAACAAATGATAATAGTGAATAATCTTCACTATCTTTGTTTATCTGTGAAATAAGTGATTAAAAATGAAAGACGTAAACCGATTAAAAGTGGTGCTTGTGGAGAAAAAACGTACAAGCAAATGGCTCTGTGAACAACTTGATGTCAATCCTTCCACTGTATCAAAATGGTGTACCAACTCTTCTCAGCCCGATTTAGAGACATTGATGAAGATTTCTGACCTTCTCGGTGTAAGTGTTGATAATTTGCTAAACAAAAACAATGTTACGATATGACTGAATCGGATTTAAAAGATTATATCAGAGAGCATTATTCACAAGAGGATGAACGCTGTGAATGGAAAGAATTGGGTTCTTTTAGGGAATCCAAATTAACAAGAAGGACAAAGGTACTTACAAGAACTTTTAATTTATAATGCTGAATTTCAATTATTTATCAGCTTATTAATTAACAAGAAATATAAGAGATTTACAAGAAAAACGATTACCGTCTGATTATATGGCTACACAATTCTTCACAAATAAAAGTGGCAATACCCTAATACGTGAGTTTGAGGGGATATTGTCCAATAATAAATCAATAAAAAACCTGGATGCCATAGTCGGTTTTTTAAGAGCCTCTGGTTATTTCTCACTCAGACCATTCCTTAATGACATTAATAAGGTTCGCATCCTAATAGGTATTGATGTTGACAAATACATTGCAAAGGCCGCTAACACCGGTCTTATCTTTTACGGAGCAGAGGAAGAAGTCAAAGAAGATTGTATCTACAAATTGAAAAGGGACATAGAAACCTCTAAGTATACAAAAGAAGTTGAAGACGGCATTTTCC
>JAQWEK010000039.1 GCA_028704975.1 Bacteroidales bacterium
AATTGTTTAAATTTGTAGTGTTTAAAGTTTACAAAAATGAAAGACCGTTTTCAGACCATTCTAAACCTGGAAAAAATATCGGCAGCTCAGCTTTCCGCAATTCTGGGGATTCAGCGTTCCACCCTATCAAATATCCTTGGGGGACGTAACAATCCAAGTTATGAAGTGATACATGGATTACTGACAAAATTACCGAATTTGAATATAGATTGGCTCCTTACCGGGGAGGGTCAACCGTATAGAAATATGTTAAAAAATTTCAGGGGTGACGTAATTTCAAAGGAGAAAAATGAGGAACAAAACTCCTCTGAAATTTTGGGAGACATAACAGGCGAAAATTCATCCGGCAACAAATCTGACCTCTTTGGCTTTGAAAAACCCGATGAAGATTTTCCATCAGACATAGAACAAATTTCTGATCCGGGTCAAGTGGTAAGTCAACTGACAGGTCAAGCAGGTCATCAGAGTGCAAATCAGAACTCAAAACCGGTCGGCAATCAGACCCTAAATGAACATATTCAGTATCAATCATCTGTAAATAAGGTTAATAACCTGTCTGGAGTTCAAAATACAGGGGCAATATCATTGCATGAAGTTCAAAAAAGAGAGAAGGAACAGGCAGAGATGCAGGCAAAGATGAAAAGGCTGCAACAGATTGTTAATGAGAAAACTGCAGCCGCAAAACGCTCCGCTCAACCCTCTGAGAATCAAATAAACGGGACAATATCATCAACCCCCGGGCAAATAAAAGAGCTAATAAAGGTGATTTTGCTCTATACCGACGGTTCTTTTGAAGAGTACGAAAAGATTTGAGTAAATTTGCCGCATTCAAACTAGAGTACGATAATGTATAAGCTAATAAGACCTCTGCTGTTTGCAATGCAGCCGGAAAAAATTCACGATTTGGTTGTCAACGGTCTTAAAATTTTGCGTGACGTTCCGTTAGCAAGGGCATGCGTACGGATGCTGTTTAACTACAAAAATTCCAAGCTGGAAAGAGAAGTTTTTGGCGTTACATTTAAAAATCCCGTTGGGCTTTCTGCAGGATTTGACAAGAACGGAGATATCTATAATGATATGTCGGATTTTGGCTTTGGCTTTATTGAAGTAGGAACATTGACACCAAAACCGCAAGATGGAAATCCACAGCCAAGATGCTTTAGACTACTTAAGGATGAGGCAATTATAAATAGGATGGGAATAAATAACAAAGGGGTGAAATACGCCGTATCCTATATTAAAAGACACCATCCAAATTGCGTTATCGGGGCAAGCATTACAAAAGGGAAAGATACGCCCGTTGAACAAGCGGCAAAAGATTATGAAATCTGCTTTGAGTATTTATATGATATTGTAGATTACATTGCTCTAAACGTCTCTTGCCCTAATGTCAAAGATCTTTATAAACTTCAAGATGTCACCAATTTATCTGAAATCATAGATAAACTTTTGGAATTGCGCAGAATGTATGATGATTACCGCCCTATCCTTCTTAAGATATCGCCGGACATCCCTTATACACAGTTGGATGAAATTATAGACACAATACTTGTTTCAGGTCTCGACGGTGTAATTGCCACAAATACAACTATCAGCAGAGACGGATTAAAGACAGACAATAAGACGCTGGATGCAATTGGCAACGGAGGATTAAGCGGAGCTCCGTTATTTAAAAAGACATTGGATTTTGTTTCATACATAGCCCGCAAGACTGGAGGCTCTTTGCCTATCATTGCAAGCGGAGGAATTATGTCTCCGCAACAGGCAAAACAGATGCTGGATGCCGGAGCCTCTCTGGTTCAGGTATATAGCGGGTTTATATATAACGGGCCTGGATTTGTAAAAAAGATTAATAAATATCTTGTTAAGAACATTAAATAGATAATACACAAGGAAAATCTTGAAAAATAAATTTTAAAACAAATGGTTACAGCATCAATATGTACAATTGGAGATGAGCTTTTGATTGGCCAGGTTGTGGACACAAACTCATCAATGATTGCAGTACAATTGAATAAAATTGGAGTAAAGGTTAACTCTATGGTCACCTGCGGAGATAACAGCAAAGACATGCTGAACTATATAGAGCAATGCCTAAAAACAACTGACGTTGTGCTTGTTACAGGAGGCCTCGGTCCCACAAAAGATGATATCACAAAAAATATTTTAGGTAAATTGAGCGGCAGTAAAAAAGATGTACGCAACAAAGAACAATATGATATCATTGAGAAAATTCTTACTGCGCGCGGAGTTCAGATGTTAGAAATAAACAAGCTTCAAGCCTGTGTTCCTGAAACATGTACGGTGATTCCAAACAAAGTTGGGACCGCCCCTATTATGCAGTTCTCATTTCCAAAAAGCAAATACGGAAGAAAGAATCTGTTGTTCTCAATGCCCGGCGTTCCGTTTGAGACGGAGCGCGCGTTGCCAGATATAATTGCCTCAATAAAAGAGCATTATCAACTAGATGACATCTTTCATAAGACAATATGCACAGCCGGTATTCCGGAATCTGCATTGGCTATGAAGATTGAAAAATGGGAAGATGCGCTTCCGGAAAATCTTCATCTTGCCTACTTGCCGGACCCCATTATGGGGGTAAGATTGAGACTTTCAATATACGGCACAACCCAAAAAGAGGGAGAAGAAGAATTAAAAAAATACTCCGCCTCTTTGTCTGAAATTTTGGGAGACGCTATCTTCAGTTTTGATGATGAAGCCCCTTATGAAGTACTTGGAAAAATATTGCTAAAAAAGAGAGCAACTATTTCAACTGCAGAGTCTTGTACCGGAGGTTTTTTAGCTCACCTTATTACGTCCGTTCCCGGTGCAAGCAGATATTTTTACGGAAGCGTTATCTCTTATGATAATAGCATAAAAATGGGAATTCTTGGTGTCGGCAAAAAAATTTTAGATACATACGGCGCAGTTAGCGAGCAGTGCGTCAGAGAAATGGCGGAGGGAGTTAAGAAAAAACTTAAGACCTCCTACTCTATTGCAACATCCGGAATTGCAGGTCCCGGAGGCGGAACAAAGGAGAAACCTCTTGGAACTCTTTGGATTGCGGTTTCCGGTCCAAATGGAACAGTCACAACGACTAAGACATTTAAAAACACCCGCGCGGTGAACATTAAGAGATTTGCATCAAGCGCTCTGGACTTTTTCAGATTGTGCATGCAGAGAGAATTAATTTAAACTGTCGGGATTCAAAATAGAAAATAATCAAAACAATATATTATGAACAGTAAAAAACCTATTTGCGCATTGTATAAATGCCTGTATTTTAGTTCATTAACCCTATTAACACTATTAATTATGGTATCCTGCGGAAAGAAAGCAAACAAAGATAAAGTTGCCGTTGCCATGGATGAGATCGATTCTCTGTTTACGGCACATTATTCGGTTGACGGAAATGGAAATCCAAAGTTTACAAATCCCGGAGGCGCAGTGCTAATAATGAAGGGCGATTCAATTCTTTTTGATAAAGGATATGGAATTGCAAATTATGAAGACTCGTCTAAAATTGACGGCAATACATTTTTTAACATAGCCTCTTGCTCAAAACAATTTTCAGCAGTAGCTATTTTAAAAATGGATGACCAGAAATTAATTGATATTCATAAGAGTATATATGACGTATCTCCAAAAGTTCTTCCATATTTGCCTCCTAAGAAAGCACCGTTTTCAGAGATCACTGTTGCAAATCTTATGTCTCACTCATCCGGAATTCCGGACGCGCGTCCAAGAGATGACAGAGAATTTGTATTAAAAGCAACTGATATGCAATCTATTGAATACATGAAAAATCTTGACAGTTTGCATTTTCAGCCAGGCACTCAGTATGAGTACATCAACCCTACTTTCCAGCTGCTTTATTTATTCATAGAAAAAATAAGCGGTCTTCCCTTTGAGCAATATATGCATGATAATATTTTTGTTCCGGCCGGAATGGACAGCACGGTTTATTTTGAGCCAGACAGAAAAATTCCCCACATGGCACACGGCTATGTTACTGATACTCCGGATGCCAAAGAGGGTACAAAGAAATTTCACGAATACGATTATGGAGAGGAATCGTTCTTTGCTACCAAGGCGGACGGCGGAATTTACACATCCACCCATCAGTTTATTAAATGGATAAAGGCGCTGAGAGATAACAAAATTATTTCTGCAAAAATGAAGAGCGAGGCGCAGTCTCCGGTAACAAAAGTAACCGGCAGCAAATACTGCGATTATCAAAACAGACCAAATACTTATTATGGTTATGGCTGGTTCATAGAGCAACAACCCGGATTCCCATTAAAAGTCTATCATACAGGAGATAACGGAGGCTTCCAAATTTATGAAGCATTCTTCCCCGGCGCAAATCTAACGGTACTTGTATTTGAAAATCGTAATGATCATGACCGCTGGAACATGGTTACCGATTTAGATAAAATTCTAAAGAAGGCCGGTTTAATGGAACCGGAAAATAAGTTGAAAAAATAGTAATAAGACAAATAAAAAGAGCCGGATTTTTCCGGCTCTTTTTATTTGTCTTAACTTGTACTTTGACAGTTTAAAACGTATAAGCTAAATCTTCAACACGCGTTAAAACTCTTAGCAAGTTTTCACCCAGGATATTCTTAACATCTGTCTCTGTATAACCTCTGGCAACCAGCTCTTTGGTAATATTCTCCATTTTGGAGATATCCTCCAGTCCAACCGGAGTTGTCTCTATCCCGTCAAAGTCAGAACCAAGTCCTACATGATCCGCCCCAACTAAATCGACAACATGATCTATATGGTCTACCAAATCTTTAACCGTAGGCCTCTTTATTTTTAAAATGTTCTTTTCTGCAAGACGGAAAGCTGCAACTTCTTTTTTTCCTTTTTTGTCGCTTTTCCAATATGCCTTCTGCGTATCCTCATAAATATCAGCTAAATCCCAGAACTGGTCAGCATACTCTTTACTGATAAATGCGGGATAAAAATTAATTTGAATAACGCCTCCGGCATGAGCAAGATCTTTAATCATCTTGTCTGTCATATTTCTCGGATGATTGGAAAGCGCTCTGCAACAAGAGTGTGTAGCAACAAAAGGAGCTTTTGAATATTTAAGGCAATCATAAAATGACTCATCGGAAATATGTGAGCAATCAACCATGATACCAAGCTGATTCATCTCTGCAACAACTTTTTTTCCAAACGGACTCAGACCGTGCCATGTCTTCTCTTTTGGAGCGCATGAATCACAAATTTGATTATTATATGCGTGGCTCAGAGTTATATATCTGATACCCAGGCGATAGAACTCATGCAGCAACGCCATGTCATTTTGAATTGGAGAACCGTTCTCCATCCCAAACATGATAGCTCCCCTGCCATGCGCCTTCAACTCTCTTGCCTGCCTTACCGTTGATGCAAATCCGACTTTATCAGGATTTGCGTCAATTGCGTCTCTTGTGAGCGCAATCAACTGCAAAGCTCTGCGGGTAGACTCATCCGGAGTTAATTTACCGGACGTGTAAATAGCGTAGAATGAAACGTCTACGCCGCCTTCTTTCATCCTCACAAAGTCATTATGTCCCTCTGTTCCTCTAACGCCAAGGTCTGCGTGCTCGTCAGCAAGACGGAGCGGAGTGTCACAATGAGTGTCAACAACCATTGCCTCTTTGTGAAGTTGATGTACTGATTTTGTCATAATATTTATTGAATTAGAATCTTCTGTAAAATATCTGTAGCGACAGATATTAAATGGTCCCCTTCCAATTTGTAGGAGGGACTAAAACCTCTTTAATTGCGCGAACGGTTACCCATCTTAAAAGATTAAGCATGCTGCCGGCCTTATCATTTGTACCGGATGCTCTTGAGCCCCCAAATGGTTGATAACCAACAACTGCGCCCGTTGTCTTATCATTAATATAGAAGTTGCCGGCGCAATATCTAAGCTTGCGGCAAATATCCTCACATGCAAGACGGTCATTTCCAAATACGGAACCTGTAAGTCCATAAGGGGAAGTACTCTCACAAAGTTCAAGTGTCTTATCAAGTTTGTTGTCATCATAAACATAAACTGTAAGAACCGGTCCAAACAACTCCTCTTCCATAGTTTTGAAATGAGGGTTAGACGTCTCAATTACGGTAGGATAAATAAAATATCCAACACTCTTGTCATGCTTTCCGCCGGCTACAATCTTTCCATCCTTAGACTTCTTGACAAACTCAATTGCTGCCGCAATTTTATCAAATGAAGCCTCATCGATAACTGCATTTACTACATTATTGTGGTCCATAATGCCGCCTACTTTAGCTTCACCAATGCGCTTTTTTATTCCTTTTAATACGCTATCCCATAAAGATTTAGGGCAGTACATTCTGCTGCATGCAGAACACTTCTGACCTGCATATCCAAATGATGCACAGAAAGCTGCATTTGCAACCGCGTCAGCATCGGCACTCTTATGAACAAAAATGAAATCTTTTCCGCCCGTCTCTCCAACGAGTCTTGGAAAGGTTTTGTAATGATCTATGTTCATTCCAACGCTCTTCCAAAGTCCGTTAAATGTTGAGCTTGAGCCGGTAAAGTGAATACCGCCAAGATCTTTTGAAGCAACCGCGGCATTACCAATAACTGAACCCTTGCCAGGCAGGAAGTTAACAACTCCTGCAGGAAGGCCTGCCTCCATAAATACCTGCATAATATAATAGTTGGACAAATATGCGGTAGATGATGGTTTCCAAAGAGTTGTATTGCCCATCATAACCGGAGACATATTCAAATTTGAATCAATAGAACTGAAATTGAAAGGAGTAACTGCTAATACAAATCCCTCCAGAGGTCTGTATTCCAAGGTGTTTATCATGCCTGCATCCGGTTTTGGCTGCATAGCGTAAATCTGTCCCGCAAACGCAGCATTGTATCTTAGAAAATCTACAAGCTCGCAAAGGTCTATTTCTGACTGGAATATATCCTTGCTCTGCCCAAGCATAATTGATGCATTGATTTTCTCTCTGTACTTGCCGGCAATTAATTCTCCCGCCTTCAAAAGAATAGAGGCTCTTACCCTCCAATCTGTCTCACCCCAAGCCTCATGAGCCTTCATTGCCGCGGCAATGGCCATTTTAACATCTTTCTCGCCGGCCTTATGATACTTTGCAATAACATGCTTATGATCATTAGGCTCAACCACCTTGCCAATATCTCCGGTCTTAACCTCCCTGCCGTCAATAATCAAGGGAATTTCTACAATTTGTTTACTCTGTCTCTTTAGTTCTGCATCAAGTTCTTTAAGAGCTTGAGTTCCCGGTGCGTAATTCTTAACCGGTTCATTCTGAGGAACTGGAAAAGTTGCTATTGAATTATTCATAGTTTTATTATTTAATTTTTTATTACTTTTGCGGTGATTTTCAGGCGTTTCTATTGCTTATTCCACAAATTTAGCAATTTTTTGTGCAAAATCTGCAACAAACAGCCAGCTTCTGCGACATACCTGTGAGACATTATGAAAGACAACCCGGCGGATATAGAGAATATTTACAACTGTCATTCCAGACGCTTGTATTTCACAAGTCTAAGAATACTTGGAAATTCGTTTGACGCAGAGGATGTTATGCAGGACACTGTAATTGAATATTATAAATTTCCAAACAAAGAGAAGATTAACAACGTTGGAGGATGGCTCCAGAGTGTCTGCGTTAGGAAGTCCATTGATTTGCTTAGGAAGAAAGCGAAGGAGGATAAGTATCGCGATCATATAAAGGATGATTTAAAAACTGAAGAGAGGATGGAGGATAATGAAAAGGCAGTAAGTTTGAATCTGCCTGAAGGTGAGGATGAAAGAGACGGCAATGTTGCAAGACTTATTGGAAAAATAAAAAAAATATTGATGTCACTGCCTTGCAGTTCAAGAATGATTGTGTCACTCCGTCTTTTTGAAGGATATGATTACGAGGAAATTGCACAAATAACGGGATTGACTGAGAGTGGAATCAGAAGCCAGTTTATGAGGGGCAGAAACAAAATTGCAGAGGAGTTGGACAAAGATAATACATTCAATACTAAACAATTATAAGGAGGGAAAGATATGAAAGAGATTAATGATTTGGAAAATTTTGTAGAGAAGAACAGGGATCTGTTTGACAATGGAGAACTCCCTGCAGAACACAAGAATAGATTTCTTAAAAAGCTGGAGGCCGTGCGCGCAGAAGAAAAGGCAGATGAAAATGTCGCAGAAGCACCGCATAACGGTAATAGACTGCAAGATGTTTTGAATTCCGCGGGGAATTGGTTTGCAGAGACCGCCAGAAGATTCACTACAAAGAAGGCGCTGCTGTATTTTGCAACACCATCTGTTGCGATTGCTGCAATTTGTCTTTTCTTCATACTCAAGGAGAATAATATAGAACGGGTTAAACTTGTTTCTCCTCAAGGAATTACAAACGTAGCAGCCATGGAGAACATATACTTGAAACAAGTGAAAAATTATGGCAATGTCCTAATTAATTCCAGCAGCAACACCGGAGATGCAGCACAAGCTCAAGTTAAAAGCGTTGTATCCGCCCTTACGGAAGATGCAATTCCGATGTCGGAACAAATACCTTCCGAATTGTCTAAAGATGAGCAATTTAAGATACTAAAGAAATACTACAACCAGAAAATGGCCGGACTAAAAAACATCAAGGTCTTTATAGCACAAAACAATCCGGAAGAGAACAACTTTAAATTTTGGAAATAATACAAAACATTTATAGCATGAAAAAGATTTTATTGGCGGCGTGCGCCCTATTACTAACAGTGTCCTCTGTATTTGGACAAAATTATATGAAACGTTATAAAGTTTCTGATTTACACGGAATTAGGGCATGCTCTATCTTTGATGTAACTATAGAGGAGGGCAATACGGACCTTGTCCAGGTAATCACCGATAGAGACTCAAGAGAGTGGTTAAACTATGTTACCGTAAGAGATGACAGTGGTATCCTGACACTAGATATAGATGAAAGAGGAGCCAGGAAAGCCGGACTTATTAACAGATTCGGACAGTGGAAGGATAAAAACGTACATTTAATGGTTAATGCTAAAATGAAGAAGCTGGATGCAGTGATCCTCTCCGGGGCTTCAAAATTGAAAACAAAGGGAACTTTTAAAGGTGGAAAGGTTACATGTAAAATTAGCGGCGCTGCATTTATGGATAACACAACTCTTGCTGTTGAATCATTGAACGCAGATGTAAGCGGCGCAGGAAAGATGTTTGTAAACGGAAGCTTTAAAATTGTAAACCTGGAACTTTCCGGAGCTTCCGTTACATGCCTGAACGGCACAATGGTTGATTTGACTGGCTCATTATCAGGAGCTTCCAAACTGCGCACCGATGTAACATCCAACTCTCTTAATGTTGAACTTTCCGGAGCATCAAATGCAGACCTTAACGGAAATGCACAGTTAATTAAACTTGAATGTTCAGGAGCAAGCAAATGTGAAGCAAGCGATCTGAACGCTAGAAATGCCGAAGTAGATCTAAGCGGAGTGAGCAAAGCAACGGTCAAAGCCATGAGCACCGTAACCGGAGAAGTCAATACTATGGCGCACTTAACTTGCTATGGTAATGCACAAGTGAAGATTGACAGCAAAAATGTAACAATTAAATAGATATTAGATATCTAAAGTTTAATTTTCATAAGATTTTTTACTGTCTAGGCGGCTGCTTTTGCGGCCGCCATTTTTTTACCCCCATCTTTTGTTAACTTTGCCGTTTTAAAGAGTCTGTGAACAGTTTAACTTGAACAGTTTAACTTGAACAGTTTAACTTGAACAGTTTAACTTGAATAATTTAACTTGAATAATTTAACTTGAATAATTTAACTTGAACAGTTAACCTTAAGAATTAGGCTCATAGCAAATTTATGACAAGAAAAAATTTCTCATATTTAGCGCTTTGCATTCTGCTGCTTTATTATGCAGTGCTGCTGTTCCTATGTCTTTATCATTTCAAGGACACCGGAATCAGCAACTATTTTCTTGGCATCCCTACTGACAAATGCATCCATTTTTGCATGTTCTTCCCTTTCCCTTTTGTGGTTTGGCTTTTTATTAAATTAAATTATAAACTTCATATTCCCGACGGCTGGATGTATCTGATTATCATCGTTGCCGGTATTTGCACAGCCATCACCACGGAGTTCTTGCAAGGCCTTACTACTTATAGAAGCGAGGACCCAGCCGATGCCGTTGCTGATACTATCGGGATAATTGCAGGATGCCTGCTACTGTTTGCAACCCGTAAATGGTTGCTGCGCAAGCTGCTAAAGCTACTTGATTCATAAGCCGATATAGAGTTTAAACACTCACACTACTCCTCTGCACTGCCGGTGGCATTGCATTGAGAAGCAGCACCCTCTTAACAAACACCTTTGCATTTTGTCATTTTGTCAGCATTTTCCGCTGGTACATTGTTTGATTTGTATCGATGCAATAAATTAACAAGCAGCGGCCTGTTCTGCATAAGCAACAACACAAATACCGCAGCGGCGGAAATAACTAACGGAAACGATTAAAAATTAAGATATTATGGCAAAAGGTAAAATTGGAGTAACCACAGAGAACATATTCCCTGTCATTAAAAAATTCTTGTATTCTGATCATGAAATTTTTCTTAGAGAGCTGGTAGCCAATGCAGTAGATGCTACGCAAAAGATGAAGGCCATTGCCGGCAAGGGAGATTATAAAGGAGAACTTGGAGATTTGACAATAAAAATTGCCAATGATGACAAAGCCAACATATTGACTATTACCGACCGCGGTATCGGCATGACTTCAGAGGAAGTTGATAAGTATATTAACCAAATTGCATTCTCCAGCGCAGGTGAATTTTTGGAGAAATATAAAGACCAGTTGGACAGTATAATAGGACACTTTGGACTTGGGTTCTATTCTGCATTCATGGTCTCTAAAAAAGTGGAGATTAACTCATTGTCATGGACTGAAGGGGCAAAGGGTGTCAAGTGGAGTTGCGACGGCTCTCCCGAATATACTATGGAGGAAAGCAGCAGAACAGAGAGAGGTACAACCATAACTCTTTATCTTGATGACGATTCCAAAGATTTTGCAAAGAAGGAAAAGGTTGAGGAGTTGCTTACCAAATATTGCAAGTTCATGCCCGTCTCAATTGCATTTGGGAAGGAGACAGAGTGGAAAGACGGTAAAAATGTTGAGACAGATAAAGACCATATAATAAATGATGTAACCCCTCTTTGGGCAAAGACTCCTTCTGAAATAAAAGATGAGGATTATCTGGATTTCTACAGGAAACTTTATCCTATGAAAGAGGACCCTCTTTTCTGGATCCATCTTAATGTAGATTATCCTTTCCATCTGACCGGAATTCTGTATTTTCCAAAGATTAAAGACAGAATGGACATCACAAAGAACCGCATACAACTATTTTGTAATCAGATGTTTGTAACTGATCAGGTAGAGAATATAGTTCCCGATTTTCTAACATTGCTTTACGGCGTAATTGATTCTCCGGACATACCTTTAAACGTCTCCAGAAGTTATCTTCAGGCAGATGAAAACGTAAAGAAGATTTCCACTTACA
>JAQWEK010000154.1 GCA_028704975.1 Bacteroidales bacterium
TTATAAAGGTCCTCTGCATTCACCTGATCTATATTGCCGGCCTCAGCTCCGGTCTTGCTCTTTATAGGAACAAACTTATATGCAAAACCGTCATATTGCAGATAATCCTTCTCGCCAATGTTAACGTCTCCACCTCTGTTCAAGAAATAAATAGGTCTGTCCCATTTATAATGAGCAAGATAATCCAGCAACATTAAATCTGTCTTTGTTATAGAAGTTGTCTTTTCCGGAATTACCAGTTCTATGGTATCCAGAATCTTGTCGTAATCTTTCTTTGCAACAATGTGGTACTTCTTTACATTCTCTTTATTTACAGGAATCAGTAAATGTTTGCAAGGGATAAAATTATGATCCTTGCCGTCAGTCAGAGGAATTGTTATAGACGGATCTTCAAAAATATCCATAGCGTCGGAGGCCGGAATTGGTCCCTTTATTCTATCAACAACCTGTACATAATCATTGCATCCGTAGTAATATTGCTCCTTCTTAATCGTAAACTTCATTGGTTTGGAATCATATTGCTGAAGCTGCATTTGGTCTATATACCAATCTGTTCCAAGCAATGATGTATTAACAATTCTCACATCTGTCCTAACACCTTCCACCTCTTGAATATACCACAAAGGGAAAGTATCATTATCTCCGTGGGTTACAAGAATTGCATCTTTATCGCAATTCTGCAAATAATTGTATGCAAGGTCCCGACTGGTATGTCTCCCGCTTCTGTCATGATCATTCCATGTCTGAGATACCATTTGAATCGGTACAAGAAGACATAAGACTCCCGCAACCGCGGAGGCTGCAACAGGCTTCTTTACAAGCTTTTTCATAACTTCAGCCAGCCACATTGCGGCAATGCCTATCCAAATTGCAAACGCATAGAATGAACCGGCATAAGCATAGTCTCTCTCTCTCGGCTGATATGGAGGCTGGTTAAGATATAATATGATTGCAATACCCGTCATGAAGAACAAAAGAAGCGTTACAAAAAAATTTCTCTTGTCTTTCTTGTACTGATACCATAATCCGATAAGTCCCAGAATAAGCGGCAAGAAATAGAAATGATTCTTTGCCCTGCTGTGAACAATATATGCAGGTCCCTCGCTTTGATCCCCAAGTCTCGCCTTGTCCAGGAATGTAATTCCGCTCTCCCAATTTCCTTTGTAAATATCTCCGGGAATACTTGCCTGCAAATCGTTCTGTCTTCCGACAAAGTTCCACAAAAAGTAACGCCAGTACATGAAGTTCATCTGATAATCAAAGAAATACTTCAGATTGGCACCCATAGTAGGTATCTTAGCGTCACTCCCTTCTACATACCGTCCGTTCCCGTTTGTGTATATGTTATAAAAATCTGCATATGAAGGGTCCGCTGAACTGTACATTCTTGGGAAAAACATCTTTGTATCTGAACTGTAAACCGGTTCCGCAGGAGCATCCAACTTCACATATTTGCCGTGCATTATATTGTAATAATGTGGAACTTTTATCTCTTTAAGGGTAGAGGCATATGTCTCTCCGTAAATAAGGGGAGCGCTACCGTATTGCTCTCTGCTCAAGTATCTTACAAGAGTGAAAGGATTATCCGGCTGATACTCGTTTGTTGGAGTATTTACACTTGATCTGATAATCACGACAGCAAAAACCGAATACCCTATCATCATTGTGCCAAGGCACAGCCATATTGTATTCCAAGCAACTTTATTTTTCTTGTAAGTTCTATAAACTCCCCAAAAACAAAGAGCAAGAACCAATACCATAAAAAATGCGGCTCCGCTGTTTACGGGAAGTCCAAAGCCATTAACAAACAACAAATCTGTATATGCCGCAACCTTTGGAGTATAAGGAATAATGAACCATAGAATAGCTGCGAGTATTACAAAAGAAAGCAACAGTGCCTTGAACGCTCCCTTCTTTGTAACAGTATATTTCTTGTAGTAATAAATGAGCACAAGAGCCGGAATTGTCAGCAAATTAAGCAGTTGAACGCCAATTGACAGTCCCATCAGGACGGCAATAAGTACTATCCATCTGTTTGCATATTTCTCGTCTGCCTCCTCTTCCCATTTAAGCATTGCCCAAACAACAACGGCCGTAAACAGAGAGGACATTGCATATACCTCACCTTCAACCGCGGAGAACCAGAAAGTATCCGACCAGCAATACGCCAGGGCTCCAACGGCTCCGGCTGCATACATTGCTATTGCCTCTCCAAGAGAAAACTCTCCTTCCGCCGCTCCGGCCGCATTGCTGCCGTTTGCATACACCAGTTTTCTCTTCTTTTCAGATATTCTCCTAACAAGGTGAACAATAGTAAGATACAAGAAGAAAATAGTCAATGCGGAGCACAACGCGCTCATGGAGTTAATAAGTATTGCGGCATGCATCTTATCTCCAAAGAAGGTAAATGCACGTGCAATTACCTGGAAAACAGGGTTTCCGGGAGGGTGCCCCACCTCTAGTTTATATGAAGATGCAATAAACTCTCCGCAATCCCAAAAACTGGCCGTGGGTTCAATTGTAGAGAGGTACGTAACAGATGCAACGGCTAAAACAACCACCGCCACAATGTTATTAATCCTGTTAAATTTTCTTATTTCCATCAGTTGAATAAAAAATGATAGTGGTTGACAAAGATACTCTTTTACTCCTTTTAATACTACCTTTGCCCAAAATTTTAAGCACTGCAAATTATTAGCCATGACTGATAATAATTATAAAAAAAGACTCGGGGTGATTTATTCCACAAATCCCGATTATGATTATTCTAAAAGCGGTCATGATG
>JAQWEK010000155.1 GCA_028704975.1 Bacteroidales bacterium
GCGGGCATCAGCAAGGACACTGAACAGAAACTCTTTACCCCTTTCTACTCCACAAAGCCTAACGGACAAGGGATAGGACTAATGACCATCAGTGAAATTCTTACGCGCCATAATTTTGATTTCTCTCTTAGAACTTACCCTGACGGGATTACCAGGTTCAAGATAAATATGTGCGGCAACTTTTTTAGCTGAAAATGAATTTAAGGATAAACAGCCCCGCAAGAATGTACATTGCAACATTAAGGTCCTTAAATTTTCCGGAAAGCATCTTTACAATAACATAACTTATAAGTCCTATTATCATACCATCCGCAATGGATGATGTAAGGGAAATCATTACAACTGTCAGAAATGCCGGCAAGGCTTCCGTCATATCTTCCAAATCTATTTTTGTTATTTCATCCATCATCAGAACTCCAACTATCACGAGTGGTCCTGTGGTTGCCGCTATCGGGATCATCATAAAAACCGGGGCTAAGAACAACGCAATCAGGAACATTATGCCTGCAACAAGGCTTGTCATTCCCGTGCGTCCGCCCTCCGCAATACCGGTTGCGCTCTCGGAAAATGTAGATACTGAGGTGGTTCCAAGAATGGAGCCGAGTGCAACTGAAAATGCATTGCTCATGAGCGCTCCTTTAAAGCGCGGAATATCACCGTTTTCCTTTGTTACTCCAGCTTTCCCTGAAAGTCCTACTATCATGCTCATTGTATCAAAAACATTCAGGAACAGCAGGGTTACAATTACCATTATCACATTAACATCCAGCAGTTGGCTAAAATCAAATTTCCAAAACGTGGGAGCCATTGAATGTGGTATTGACACAAAACTGAAGCCTTTTGGTATCTCTGTGATATGTAACGGAATACCAATGAGAGTGAATACTATTATGCTTATGAATAATCCGCCGATAACTTTTCTGTGAAGCAGAACTCCCGCCAAAATGATTGTCGCAAAAGCGAGTATTGTTGCGGGGGTTATTTTGCCAAGTTGCACAAGAGTTGTCGGGCTTGTTACAACAAGTCCGGCATTTTTTAGCCCTATAAAAGCGATGAAAATTCCTATGCCGGCCGATATTGCGTGCCGCTGGCTGCCGGGAATTGCCATAAGCAGATATTTCTGGACATTAAATAATGTAATAAGCAGAAAAAGAATACCTTCTATGAAAACGCAGGTTAGGGACATCTGCCACGAGTAACCCATTCCCATCACCAGGGTAAAAGTAAAGAAAGCATTGATGGACATGCTGGGTGCCAGACCAAAGGGGAGTTTGGCAACAATGGCCATAAGTATTGTCGCGACAGCGCTCGTTATTGCGGTTGCCGTGAATACGGCTCCCTTGTCCATGCCCGCCTGTCCCAAAATAGCAGGGTTGACGGCTAAAATGTAACTCATTGTAAGGAAGGTTGTTAATCCGGCAACAACCTCCGTGCGCATTGTGTTTTTTTGCGCATCAAACCCCGTCAGTTTCTTCACAAAGTCCATGTTTCAAAGGTAACGAAAAATTTTTAAAGCATGAGAGAGAGAGAATTAACGGACAGTGACGTGGTAAAATTTTTATAAATTTGCTGTCGTAAGATGAAGTTAAAAAGTGCAACATGGATAGCATTAAGGAAATATTTAAGATTGGAAAAGGACCCTCCAGCAGTCATACTATGGGACCTCGCAGGGCTGCGGAGATTTTTAAAAAATCCGTCGGGAGTTTAAATGTATCATCTTATTCCGTTACTCTTTATGGCAGTTTGGCGGCAACCGGCAGAGGGCATTTAACGGATGTTGCTATCAAAGAGATACTTGGCGAGTGCAATATAATTTGGCAAACGGATGTTTTTTTGCCTCAACATCCCAACGGAATGTTTTTCCAGGCTTTTGATAAGGACGGCAGGTTGATAAAGAGCTATACTACGTTCAGCATCGGCGGAGGAGATATCAGCGATACCGGAAAAAGAGGTAGTGAAAATTCCATCTATCCGCACAGCAAGATGAAAGATATTCTTAAGTGGTGCCTGGACAACGGCATGACCTTTTGGGAGTATGTGGAAAAATATGAGGAGAAGGATATATGGGACTATCTTGCGGAGGTGTGGAAAATAATGATGGATGAGATCCAAAGAGGGCTTGATAATGAGGGCGTTCTTCCGGGGCCGTTGAAGTTTGCAAGAAAAGCCTCATCTTTTCATACAAAGGCCAAGGGGTATCAGGGGTCTATGCAGAGAAGGGCCATGACTTTCTCTTATGCTCTGGCGGCGGCTGAAGAAAATGCTGCCGGAGGGACTATAGTAACAGCTCCTACCTGCGGTTCTTGCGGCGTTTTGCCTGCGGTATTTTATCTGGATAAATTAAACTATGATTGTTCCGATAAAAAGATTTACAGAGGACTCGCGACAGCAGGCCTTATTGGTAATCTCATAAAAACAAATGCTTCCATATCGGGAGCGGAAGTGGGATGCCAGGGTGAGATAGGATCCGCCTGCAGCATGGCCGCCGGCGCTTTGGTCCAACTGTTCGGCGGCACTCCGATGCAAATAGAATACGGTGCTTCCATGGGTATAGAACATTTTCTCGGACTAACCTGCGATCCCGTAATGGGCCTGGTGCAAATACCTTGTATAGAAAGAAATGCGTTTGCCGCAACACGTGCCATTGATGCAAATGTCTATGCGCTCATGTCGGACGGGAACCATAGGGTAAGTTTTGATAAAGTTGTGGAGACGATGAAAAAAACGGGACATGATATCCCGAGTTTGTATAAAGAAACCTCCGAGGGAGGTTTGGCCAGCATA
>JAQWEK010000156.1 GCA_028704975.1 Bacteroidales bacterium
TAAACGTCATATGACTTAAAAAACAGGCCGCAAAAAAATTGACAGCCTGTCTTCTTGTACTAAAACCTAAACCTACGGTATATAGATGCAAATACTTTTTGTTTTGTTGCAACAAAACAAAATAAGTGAATTTACTTACAATTTGTCCCAAAAAATGAGTGACACAAGTACTTATTTACACTACAGAAATACTTTTGGATTTATTTGGTATAATATCTTCCCACACTATTTTCTATATTTGCAATCGTTGTGGTTAATTGGATTTACAGTGAATTTTAATGTTTGTTTAGGATTCAAAGAGATATGGAGCTAAAAGAAAGTGTTAATGAACGCATGAACCAGCCTAACTGCTGGTACGTTGCCCATATCAAAAATTTAAGCGGACCAAAAATTCAAGACAGGCTTAATGAGCTTGGGATAAAGAACTATCTTCCGTGTTGGACAGAGGTTACTGAGTTTCGCGGTAAAGTGGTAAAGAAGGAGAAACCGGTTCCCATTAATCTTATTTTTATCTTTACCACCTATAATACTTGTCTAAACCTCATAAATTTTGAACCGATAAAGTTGAATTTTATGAGAGATTTTATGACAAAAAAATTTATGATTATACCTGAAAAGCAGATGGAAG
This sequence comes from Bacteroidales bacterium, assembly GCA_028704975.1. Lineage (GTDB taxonomy): Bacteria > Bacteroidota > Bacteroidia > Bacteroidales > UBA932 > Egerieousia. The sequence goes on from JAQWEK010000156.1 coordinate 629, forward strand.
ATTTTATGTTCCTTCTGAATTTTTCAGACAAGGCTATAAAAGTTATTAACAGAGATTTACGCCCGGGAGACAGGGTTCGCGTAATCAAAGGAGACTTTGCCGGCATAGAAGGAGAATTAATAAGGGTACAAGGTCATAAGCGAGTTGTAGTTAGGCTTAAGGGACTTGTCTCCTTGGCAACCACATATATTCCTGGCAGTTTTCTTGAAAGGATTGTCACGGCGTAAAACCAGACTTCAGAAATAGAAGAGTTAAAGAGGGTTGGTTCCTCATATAAAAATTAGAATTTATGGATAATAATATCTATTCCGGACATGAGCCGGTCAGATGGCTTTCATTGAGACATTTATCACAGGTTGTGGTTAATTCTAATTTTGTTAACAGATGGTTTGTATTTGCGTTTGACGTTCTGGCATCCTCCTTTGCAACCACTATCACGTACATAATAATCGGATACTTTATTAACTCTCCGGCGCTTATTTCTTCATACTTGAATGTTGTACTTGTTTCATTGGTAGCAAGTGCCTCTGCATTCTTGATTTTTGGAACATACAGGGGAATATTAAGATATACCAGTTCTCAAGAAATTTGGAAATTATCTGTTGCCGTCTTTAGCAAATGCATTATTCTGTTTGGATTGTTTGCTGCTTTAGACGGAAAAATTGGCTTTACCATTGATATGACAAAAATCCTTATTGTAGAGTTTTTGGATATCGTTGCAACTATGTCTGTTTTGGTTTTTACAAGAGTCGTACTTGTATACATTTACAATTTGAGTATCAGCCAGTTAAACAGAAACAAGATTAATGTGCTTATATATGACGATGGGGATAAGAGCGTTTTTGTGGCAAATTATCTGGCAAATACGCATTTGTCAAAATACAATGTCTGCGGATATGTCAAAATGACAAACACTGTTGCCAAACATATATTGAGCGGTATCAAGGTTTATTCTGTCTTGAACATGAACTTCCTGGCACATATTGTAGAAAAGCATAGTATACAGGCTATTGTATTCCCAACTCAAATTTCTGCCGCAACAGAAAAAGACCGCGTTGTAGAGTTTGCTATTAAGCATGATGTAAAAGTGTTGCTGTTCCCGCCTATTGATGAAATTAACAACGGCACCAATTTTAAAGCTTCTCTTAAAGAGATAAATGTTGAAGATTTGCTGGGAAGGGATGAGATAGAAATCAACATGGGTAAAATCAAGGAATTCCTTGAGGGTAAAAGAGTTATGGTAACGGGTGCTGCCGGCAGCATTGGCAGCGAACTGTGCCGTCTGATCAGCGGATTCAACATTAAGAGACTGATAATGCTTGACAGCGCAGAAACTCCGATGCATAACCTCATGCTTGAATTTGATAAAATCGTAAAACGCCACAACGCAGAGATGGAAGAACAACATGATAACCCTGAATCTTTGCTTAATGACTATAAAGACCGCTTTACGTTTATCATTGGAGATGTCCGCAGCAGAGTAAGAATAGAAAAAGTATTTGACAAAGAGCGTCCGCAGATAATCTTCCATGCCGCTGCATATAAACATGTTCCAATGATGGAGATGAATCCTTGCGAGGCCATTGGAGTCAATGTCCAGGGTACAATGATAGTGGCAGATAACGCTGTTAAGTATGGCGCGGAAAAAATGATAATGATCTCAACGGATAAAGCGGTAAATCCGACAAACGTTATGGGTGCCAGCAAGAGAATAGCAGAAATTTATGTACAGTCCCTTAGCCGCGCTATTATGAGCGGAGATGTCAAGGGTTCTACCAAATTTATTACTACAAGATTTGGAAATGTGCTTGGGTCCAATGGTTCTGTTATTCCTCGCTTTAAGGATGAAATTGCAAACGGAGGTCCCGTTACGGTAACCCACAAAGATATAGTCAGATACTTTATGTCTATTCCGGAGGCGTGTCGTCTGGTATTGGAGGCCGCAACAATGGGAGAAGGATATGAGATTTTTGTATTTGACATGGGCAGGCCCGTTAAAATTGCAGACATGGCCAAAAACATGATACGTCTTGCAGGATATGAGCCGGATGTTGATATTAAAATTGAATATACGGGTTTGCGTCCGGGAGAGAAACTTTATGAGGAACTGCTCAACACCAAGGAAAACACAATTCCTACTTCTCACA
>JAQWEK010000040.1 GCA_028704975.1 Bacteroidales bacterium
TTTCCAACCATCACGTTCTTTACAAGAAAGTTGGAGATAAATATGTTGATTTTCAACTGAATTCAGCGGCCAACTATGCGCGTTTCCATCTTGTTTCTTTGTTTGACAAGCTGGCTCACAGCAAAGTGCAGGTTCCTTTAAAGAGCGTCATTTTGGGCTGTACTCACTATCCGTTCTTACTGGACACCCTAAAACAGACATTGAATGAACTGCGCAATTACAAAGAGAACGGTCAGTTGGTTTATGCTCATTTAATTTCAAAAGATTTCACTTTTATAGATCCTGCAATCTTCACAGCAATAGAGTGCTACAAGATTTTAAGAGAGGATAAGCAGCTTGCTTTACGTACAAGAGAAGGCAAACTTCAATCCTTCATCTCTGTGCCTTATTATTTGGTAAAGCCGGGAAATCTGGATAAAGAAGGCGGTTTGTCTTATGACTTTAAGTTTGGTAGAACCATTGGTACAGAGGATATTACAACAGTATTTGTGCCGTTCTCAAGAACAAATATAAAGAAAGAAAACTTAGATAGAATTCAACAACTTGTTCCGTATTGCTATAAGCAAATAATTAAGACACTGGAGTAATTTTTATGGAGTTTTTGCATTTGATTAAGACCGAGCAGATTGAAAAGTTGCAGCCAATAGAATTTAATGGCAATATTACTGTTGTTGAGGAGGTTGGCTCGGTGTTTAGTGATGCGATTAAGTATCTTTCTTCACAGTTTGTAATTGGCTTTGATACAGAGACTAAGCCATGCTTCATTCCTCGTGTGCCGCGCAACAAAATGGCAATTCTCCAGCTTTCCGGTCATGGCAGGGCATTCATTTTCCGCCTGCAGCAGCTTGGTGTGCCAAAGGAACTGGCGGAACTTCTTTCAAATCCAAAAATTTTGAAAATTGGGGCTGCCGTAAGAGATGACATAAGAGGACTTCAAGAATACAACAAATTTCAGCCTCAGGGCTTTGTTGATTTACAGGATATTGCTGAGGATTTTGGAATTGAGGACAAGAGTGTTCGCAAAATGGCTGCCATAATTTTGGGGAGAAAAGTTTCCAAATCTCAGCAGCTATCCAATTGGGAATCATCCAAACTCTCTGATGCACAACTGCGTTATGCGGCTATTGATGCATGGGTTTGTCGTGAGATGTATGCTGCTCTTAAGGCTTATAAAGCGGAGCACCCTGCTGCTTGGAGCAACAATGCCAATGCAAAACGCTAATAACTAATTATTTATAGATTTTTTATAATGTCAGATACAAAACTCTCAAAAGGCACTGCCGTACTGCTGCAAAAAGACGCAACTCCGGTTCCTAAAGTTATATTATATCCTGGTAAGGACAATTCACTAAAACGGTTTCACCCATGGGTGTTTTCCGGAGCAATAAGAAATATTCTCGGACATCCTGTTGACGGATGCATTGTGAATGTTTATTCCTCCAAGGATGAATTTCTTGGCACGGGGCATTTCCAGAACGGTTCAATTACTGTCCGCATTTTGAGTTTCAAGCAGGTTGCCATTGATGAGGCATTCTGGTATGGTGCATTGGAGAAGGCGTATGAGATGCGCAAAAGACTGTATATAAGTGCGATGTGTGCAGATGTCGATGTTGCAGTTGATAATGCAGTTACAGATAATGTGGGTACAGCTGTTGCAGGTATAGATAATACAAAGTGTACAAATTGTTCCGATATTACAAATTGCTATAGACTGGTTCACGGTGAGGGTGACTTCTTACCCGGCTTAATCATAGATATTTACAACAAGACGGCAGTAATTCAGGCGCACTCTGCCGGAATGTACCAGAGCAGAAAAACTATTGCAGAACAGTTAAGAAAACTATTTGAAAATGAGGAAAATAGTCTTGATGCAATTTATGATAAGAGTTCTTCCACCGCAACTGCTCAAGGTAAAATTGACCCTTCTTTAGAGCATGATGAATATCTTTACAAAAAAACACAGCCGTCGCCTTACGTTATTGAGCACGGAAATAAATTTGTAGTTGATTGGGTAGAGGGGCAAAAGACGGGTTTTTTTCTGGATCAGAGGGAGAACCGGGCGCTGGTAGGCAAGTATGCAAAGGGGCGCAAAGTGCTCAATTTGTTTTGTTATACCGGAGGATTTTCTGTTTATGCAATGAAGAACGGAGCCGTATCTGTTGACTCGGTGGACAGTTCTCAATCTGCAGTTGATATGTGCCAGAAGAATCTGGAACTCAATGGATTTGAAAATGCAGGCGACTGCATCTGTGCGGATGCAATGGGATTTTTAAGGGAAACGGAGTCCGGAAAATATGATTTAATGATTGTGGATCCTCCGGCATTTGCCAAGCACCGCAGTTCAAAAGAAAATGCGATGCGCGCATATAAAAATCTAAATGCCAACGCAATAACCCGCGTAGCGCACGGAGGTCTAATCTTTACATTCAGTTGCTCCCAAGTAGTTAGTAAAGAGGATTTTGCACTGGTTGTCTTTACGGCAGCGGCCATTGCAAAACGCAGAGTCAGAATCTTGTACAGGTTGGAGCAGCCGGCTGACCATCCCGTGAATATCTATCATCCGGAAGGAGATTATTTAAAAGGTCTTGTCCTTTACGTTGAATAATCTTGCACGCCGTGTTATCGGTTATGACTCGTGATATCAGATATAAAGCTGTTTTATCGGTTATGACGTTGTGATATTGAATATGATGCCGTCTTTTTGGTTTTAGCTTTTTTTTCATATCTTTGCACTCCCATTCCGGTACCATGGCCGAGTGGTTAGGCAGCGGTCTGCAAAACCGCGCACAGCAGTCCGATTCTGCTTGGTACCTCTGAAAAAAAATAGCCGGTCACAGACCGGCTATTTTTTTACCTTTTTATGCGTAGCAGATTTTTACAACTTGTCAAAATCAACGCTGGTAAAATCCTTCGTATTTTCTTCAACTTTGACCGCTTGTGTGTTGGCTAAATTACCACCTGAAGGACCGTTAGCTCCAGCGGTTCCAACATGCTCTGCAGCAGTTGCTTCTGCTTTCTCTATTTTTGCCGTTTCTTCTGTGCTGTGAGAACTCTCGCCGCGCTCGCCGTAACCTGAGGCATGATCGCAGCCATCATAATTATCGTGCTCTGAATATGTCCTTTCACTTACCGGGCACTTTTCTTTGATATATTTTACAACCTCATCAAGGCCGTCCGCAAACTTTTCAAAATCTTCTTTGTACAGGAAAATTTTGTGCTTGTCATAAGAGAAATGTCCGTCTTTATCAACCTTGCGCTTACTTTCCGTAATTGTCAGATAGTAATCATTGTTCTTAGTTGCCTTAACATCAAAGAAATAAGTTCTCTTCCCTGCTCTTACAGGCTTTGAGTAAATATCATCGCCGTTGCGCTCCTGTGCTCCCGCGTTATCAAAATCCTCTTGGTACATAAATCCTTATTGGTTTTAAAATTAATACACAAATATAAACTTTTTTTCCGGCGTAATAACCTATATTTGCAAAATATTTGATGTTCAATGACAGTTTTTATGGTGAGGAAGGAATTTTAAATTATCGGGACGGAAAAAAGTTCTTTGATGGAGAAAAAAAGCAATATTTAATATGATAAACCGCAGATTAATAAGAATAAAAGTTTTTAAGGAGTTGTTTAGTAAGGTCTCGACAGGTTCTTATGATGTTGTACCTGCTGAAAACGAGTTGCTTACAGCTTGCGAAAAGACGCGGGAGTTGTATTGTCTTATGTTGCTTCTTCCCGTTGAGCTTTCAAAAATGGCTCAGGAGAAGATAGATACTGGACTTCAAAAGTTCCATCCTACCGCACAGGAAATTAATCCAAGTTTTAAGTTTGCGCGGAATAAGTTTTCTGAACTTATTGCAAATGACGAGGAGTTTCTAAAGTATTGCAGAAATCACAGAATCTCCTGGGAAACAAAGTTTTTAACGGTTCGCTCTATTTTTAACAGTATGTGCTCAAAGGAATATTTCCAAGAGTTCATGAGCGGAAGCGAAATGACTCCTGGCGGCGCCAATCTTAAAGATTCCGTTAAATTGTTTGAGCGTATTTATAAAGCGGAACTTGAAGACTCTGAGGCAGTGGAAGATATGTTGGAGGAGCAGTGCAGTCTATGGAGCGACGATCTTGGTTATGTGCTGCTAACAATTCTTAAGGATTTGAAGCAAATTGTAAAGAGCGGTAAAGTTACTGTTCCCGAGGTGTTTATGAAAGAGGACGATGAGGCTTTTGCAAAAAAGCTCCTTAAGGTCTGCATGATAAATTATGATGAGTATACAGAGCTTGCGCAATCGTTTTTATCAAAGTGGGATGTAGAGCGTGTGGTCTCTACGGACCTTACCCTTATTGTCATGGGGATTGCGGAAGCGGTTAAATTTGAGACTATTCCGCTGAAGGTTACAATTAATGAATACGTGGAGATTTCTAAATATTACAGCACGCCAAAGAGTAAGGTATTTGTTAATGGCTTACTGGACAGGGTATTACAGAAGTTGCAGAAAGAAGGGAAGATTCACAAGCAGGGCAGAGGCCTTGTGGGGGACCTGAATTAGGGACGGACCAGGAACTTTTAACTAAAAAATATTAAGTATATTTGCCAAAGTGATAGAAGAAACTGTCGAGAACAAAAAGATTATCAATTAATTAAAAAATAAATGAGTATGCTATTTACACTATTACAGACAGCTGCTCCTGCAGCGGGTAAGGCTCAAGGAGGCGGCGGTACTTGGAGTTTTCTTTTGATGATGCTTGCAATTTTTGTTGTGATGTATCTTTTGATGATTCGTCCGCAGCAGAAAAAACAGAAGGAACTTGCAAAGTTTCGCAATGAGCTAAAGAGAGGTGATAAAGTTGTTACGGTTGGCGGTATTTACGGTACTGTTGATGAAATTAAGGACCGTTACATTGTTATCATTGTTGACGATAACGTTAAACTTAGAGTAGATAAAAGCTCTATTGTTAAGGACGTTGCAACAGATGTCCCTCAGAAGTAAGCTACATAGCAGATTTAAAAAATGGGGAGGCGATTGGATAGTTCTAATCATCTCCCTTATTTTAGCTATGGTGTTTGGCGGACTATTCAAGTTGTCAGACACTTATACTACTTTTTTTCATTATAAAATTTCTATTCATACGGCCCTTCCTGGAAGAGTGTATTCTGCTGTTTCAGATAATGCGGCTGTGGTGAGAGGTACTGCATCCGGCCTCTATATCCTTAAACATCAGTATTTTACAAAGCGCAATAGGAACATAGTCAATATTTCCGTTGAGCCCGGACTGATGATGCACGTTGCCGGAAAAGCAAAGGATAGGGAGGATGATTTTTACGTGCTGGCGGAAGACATCTCTGAACAAATAAGAGAAGCGGTGAAAAATGAGATAGATTTTCTGGGCGTTGTTCCTGACACGCTTTTCTTTACTTTTCATCATACATCAACAAAAAAAGTTCCAGTATCTGCCATTACACTAATTAGTTACAAAGAACAATACATGCCTTTCGGCAAAATTCAGCTGAAGCCGGATTCTGTAACTTTATACGGTGAGGAGAAAGTGCTTGAGACCGTAGATTCCGTTGTTACAAAGGGAATCAAAGGGAGAAATTTAAAGGAGCCCCTGCAGGGAGTGATTGATTTAAAGAAGATTAAGGGCGTTGTGTTTTCTTCTCATGAGGTCTATTTTTATCAAAATGCCGGACGATATTTTGAGAATACAATCACGGCTCCAATTTATTCGGAAAATGTTCCAAAGGATATGCAACTCATACTCAGTCCCAATATTGCAACAATTATTTACAGAGAAGACTACAGCAAAAAAACACCATACACAGCTGCAGATTTCATATTAACAGCAGATTACAAACAAATTGTCAACTCTCCGTCGGGAAGGGCAAGAGTTTTGCTCAATAAAGTTCCCGACGGTGTATACAACGTTAGGATAGTTCCCGGTTTTGTTGCGGCAATACCGGGAGGTGTACCGGAGGGGGAGGGTTCAAACGCAAAATAATAACGCATGATTACATTGCGTTTGCGGGTTGCGTTTACAGGTTGCGTTTGAAGGTTGCGTTTGCAGGTTGCGTTTGCAGGTTGCAGGTTGCAGGTTGCAGGGTTGCGGTTGCAGGTTGAATGACGGCTTTGAATTATTAGGGTTGAATAATTAATAAATTGATTAATAAATGATTACATTGGCATGCACGGGGGGAATCGGAAGCGGAAAATCTTACGTCTGCAAGATTTTTTCCGCGATGGGCGTGCCTGTATATGACTCCGATTCACGCACAAAAGCATTGTATGATGAAGACCCGCAGCTGCGCAGCGCGTTGGTGGATTTGCTGGGGCGGGAGATTATAAGCGGCGACAAGTCCTCATGTTCATTTGTAGAGCGCATTAACCGTCGCGCTATGGCGGCAAAAATATTTGGGAATCCGTCGCTGATGAAAAAAATGAAAGAGATTGTGTATCCGGCTGTCATAAGGGACTTTACTAAATGGAAGAATCAATTTGAAGATTCGGTGCATGGCTCTGCCGGTGTTGCAACTGACAGATATTCAGCGCACGGAATATCCGATTTTATAATTGACAGGTGCATAACGCAAGGCACTGCCCGGGTTGTCCCGTTTGTGATTTTTGAATCTGCAATCATCTTGGAAAATCCTGATGTGCTGTCAATTGCGGATAAAATATTAACAATTTCATCTCCGCAGAATGTGAGGATTGAGAGGGTGAAGCAAAGAGACGGCGGCACGGATGAGGAAATAAAGGCCCGCCTCAACAATCAGTGGACAGATGAGCAGCGTGAGGCCAAGGCGGACTTTGTAATTGTATCAGATAACAAAACGCCCCTTCTGCCACAGGCAGAGAGTGTGTATAATGAACTATGTAACTTTGCAAATATTTGATTATAAGATATTACGTGGAATATGAAGTTTAGCTTGTACAAAGATTTGAACAAATGGGATTAGGAAAATGGATAGCGGGAGCAATAGGCTGGGCGGCATTTGGACCGCTTGGAGGGGTGCTTGGTTTTTTGTTGGGCAGCGCGCTGGACGGTGCTGCAAGCCGCAGTGTCAGAGGCATTGGAAGAGATGATGACGGAAACGGAGGAAACTATCGGGATTATTATGGTGAGAGCTACAGGACAATAAGGAATTCCTTTGACCCTGAGCAGCAGCGTAATAGCTTTATGGTGGCAATGCTGGTGCTTTCTACCTCCGTGATGAAGGCGGACGGAAAGGTCTTGCGGTCAGAGCTGGATTATGTGAAAAATTTTATTCGCAACAATTTTGGAGAGTCGGCAATACCGCAGTCTTTGCATATTATCAAGGAGTTGCTGCACAAGGAAATTAATGTTCCGGAAATTTGCGCTCAGGTAAAAGTCTTCATGGCGCCTGCTCAGCGTTTGCAACTGTTTCATTATCTGGTTGGTATAGCGCAGGCGGACGGGTGTGTCTCTCAGCCGGAGATTGCGCTGCTAAGAAACATTGCGACATTTTTGGGGATACTTAAAAAGGATGCAGATTCTATTTTGGAAATGTATGCGCCGGCGTATGACCCTTATAAAGTGCTTGAGATTGATCATGCTGCAACGGATGAGGAGGTTAAGAGCGCGTTCAAAAAAATGGCGCTTAAGTTCCATCCGGATAAGGTTGAGAATCTTGGAGATGACGTGAAAAAAGCGGCTGAGGAGAAGTTTAAGATGATTGTTGGGGCGTATGATCAGATTAAGCGGGAGAGGGGAATCAATTAGGAAATAGCATTTTTAATGAGCCTGACAATAAACAGATGCTATTGTGAAAAAATTTGGCCGTTTAAATTTGCTCTGAAAGTATTATCTTTGAGGTTGTGAACCCTGAAGTTGCTTTTTGTTTGGCGGCTTGCAGTTTTGAATAATATTTAATATTAAAGTATATGAAAACAGATTTAAGTAAAGTTTTCTCTATCAGCGGAGAGCAGGGACTGTTCACCTATGTTGCAAAGGCAACTCGCGGTGTTATTCTGGAGTCCATGATTACAAAGAAACGTATGTGCGCCGGCTCGGATGCCAAAATGAGCGCATTATCAGATATTTCCATCTTTACAAAAGAAGACGAGGTTAAGCTTCGGGAAGTTTTTGAGAAGATGAAGATTGAACTTGCGGATAAAGAGGCTCCTGCGGGAAAGTCTGATCCAGAGGTACTTAAAGATTTCTTTGGAAAGGCGTTTGCCGAGTATGATCCTAACCGATTCTATGTTTCTCACATGAAGAAGGTTGTTGAGTGGTATAACGCTCTTAAGAAATATGCTTCATTGGATTTTGAGGCTGCGGAGAAGGAAGATGCTGATAGTAAGGTTGCTAAGGCAGGTGTCGGTGATTCCAAGAAGTCCTCTGCAAAGAGCGCTGAGGCTAAACAGGGCAAGGGCGCCAAGGGTGCTTCTAAGGCTGCCGCTCCGGCAAAGAGTAACGTTCCGCGTAAAGTTATTGCATAACAAAATCTTAACCGAGACATTTGTTTCGGTTTTTTTTTGATTTGGAAATCACAGGATTATATAGACCTCACAGGATTCAGCTCATTAGTTTGGGCTGCTCAAAGAATCGTGTGTACTCTGAGAAGTTGCTGTATAATTTGAGCAACGGAGGGGTGGAGATTGTGCCGGAGGAAACGGAATATGCTGTTTCTAAGCCCGATGCAATCATCATCAATACCTGCGGCTTTATTGAGAGCGCCAAGCAAGAATCTATTAATGAGATACTTAAGGCGACCGAGGCAAAGAAGCGCGGCAATGCAAAGAGGGTTATTGTCTGCGGCTGTTTATCCGAGCGTTATCGTAAAGAGCTGACAGATAGCATTCCGGAGGTGGATGCGTTTTTCGGTACTAACGAGTGGGAGGCGATTTTGAAGTATCTTAATGTACTCCCGACAGAAAATACAAGTGAGCAAGACTCTCAGTATCAACACACATCAATATCCGGACGCAATACGCAACGCAAACCGTCATCTCGGACGGCAGGCGGATTTGCGGATACCGGCCGTTTCCTGACAACTCCGCAGCACTATGCATATCTCCAGATATCAGAGGGTTGCAATAGGCATTGCTCTTACTGCGCAATACCGCTAATTAAAGGGAAGCACAAATCCGTCGCGATGCCTGAACTTGTGGAGGAGGCTAAAAAGCTTGCTGCACAAGGAGTTAAAGAGTTGATTCTGATTGCGCAGGACACCACTTATTACGGGATGGACCTGTATAAAAAGCGCAAACTTGGGGAGCTGATTGAGAAGCTGAGCAAGATTAAGGGGATTGAGTGGATAAGAATTCACTACTCATATCCCTCCGGTTTTCCGGAAGATGTGCTACGTATAATGAACAATAATCCAAAGGTTTGCAAGTATCTGGATATTCCGCTGCAGCACAGTTCAACTAAAGTTTTGAAGATGATGCGCAGAGGAATTGATGCGGCGGGCACTCAAAAAATCATAGATAAAATTAGGGAGAAAGTTCCGGGAGTTGCGCTGCGCACTACTCTGATTGTGGGACATCCTGGAGAGGGAGAGGCTGAATTTAAGGAACTTATGGCGTTCATTAAGCGCAACAGATTTGAGATGATGGGGGCGTTCACTTACTCTTGCGAGGAGAAAACTTATGATGCGCTTCATTACAAAGACACTATTCCCCAGAGAGTTAAGGACGCGCGTTATAAAAAGCTGATGGAGTTGCAGAGCAAAATTTCAAAGGAGAATAATCAGAAGAGAGTGGGTGGCATTGAGAAAGTGCTGATTGACAGCTATAAAGACGGTTTCTTTTTGGCGCGCAGCCAACGGGAAAGTCCGGAGGTTGACGGTGAGATTATCATTAAAGCGGATTCAAAGCAAATGTTCGCAATGTTTGCCGGCAAGATTAAGCCAAAGAGTTCAAGCAGGACGGCAGCATCAAATGACAACTTACAAAATGTAACAAGTTTTGAACCGCAGCAATTTATTGGTAAATTTGCGGATGTGAAAATCACGGGAGCGGGCGAATATGATTTGACCGCCGAATTTGTGCAGGCTGAATGCTGTTCGTAAACGTGCAGGCAGCAATGCAATACAAAATTGCAATGCAGAAAAACTGTCGTGATATATTAAAAAAGAATTTATAAAATACAGAATATCATGAAATTACTTGAAGGAAAAGTTGCCCTGATCACAGGTGCTGCAAGAGGTATTGGAAAAGCTGTTGCTTTAAGATTTGCATCGGAAGGTGCTAATATTGCTTTTACTGATTTAGTTATTGACCGGATAGGTGAGGAGACTAAGAAAGATATTGAGGCTCTTGGTGTTAAGGCTTTGGCCATTTCATCTAACGCTGCTGATTTTCAGCAGGCTCACGCGGCTGTTGACCAGGTTGTAAAAGAGTTTGGAAAGATTGATATTTTAGTTAACAATGCAGGCATTACTAAGGATGGTCTGATGGTTAGAATGTCTGAGGCTCAGTGGGATGCAGTTCTTACTGTTAACCTGAAATCTGCGTACAATTTTATTCACGCGTGCACTCCGGTTATGATGAAACAGCGCAGCGGCTCAATTATTAACATGAGTTCTGTTGTTGGCGTTCACGGAAATGCAGGGCAGTGCAACTATTCGGCTTCTAAGGCGGGTTTGATAGGTCTTGCAAAGTCAATTGCGCAAGAGCTTGGCAGCAGGGGAGTTAGAGCAAATGCGGTTGCTCCCGGATTCATCATTACAGATATGACGGCAAAGCTTCCGGAAGAGGTAAAGCAAGAGTGGTGCAAGAAGATTCCTTTGCGTCGCGGCGGTACTCCGGAGGACATTGCAAATGTTTGCCTGTTCCTTGCAAGTGATTTATCCTCTTATGTTTCCGGACAAGTCATCTCTGTTTGCGGCGGTATGCAGATGTAATTGCGGCTTCAGTGTCGTCTGTCGTGATGCAGATGTAATTGTGGCTTTAGTGTCGCCTGCCGTGGTGCAGATGCGATTTTTAGTTCCCGATAATTTTTTAATAATATATATTTGGCTAACCGGTTGTGATTGCAGTCGGAAGGTTTATTAACACAAAAATCGTAACAATATGATTGACAGTGCAATGTATGAATACCTGCTGCGACTTTTAGTAGCGGGTTTGCTGGGCGCCGCGGTTGGCCTGGAGAGAGAATACCGCGCCAAGGAGGCGGGTTACCGCACACACTTCCTTGTATGTTTGGGCAGTGCGTTAATGATGATAGTTTCAAAGTACGGCTTTGATGATCACTTAGTGGAGGGCACTATTAGACTTGATCCTAGCAGAATTGCTGCTCAGGTAGTTACGGGCATAGGTTTCATCGGTGCCGGTACAATTATATTCCAAAAACAGATAGTCCGCGGACTTACAACAGCCGCCGGAATTTGGGCTACCGCCGGCATAGGTCTGGCAGTGGGAGCCGGAATGTACTTCATGAGCATAGCATGTACAGTCCTGGTACTAATTGGACTAGAGGTATTTAGAAGAATCTTCAAAGGCATCGGCGTCCGCAGCGTC
>JAQWEK010000041.1 GCA_028704975.1 Bacteroidales bacterium
GAGAGAAATCAAAATTATGGCGCGTAAGAATTTCACTGATGGTCATTAGTCCTATCCCTTGTCCGTTAGGCTTTGTGGAGTAGAAAGGGGTAAAGAGTTTCTGTTCAGTGTCCTTGCTGATGCCCGCACCGTTGTCGCTTATTTCCAGCAAATTAAGTGAGACATCGGTCATTATCACGACAGTCCCTTCATCACTCATGCCTGCACTTGCACTTGCACTTGCACTTGCGCTTGCACTTGTAATTACAATTTCGCTCTCGTTGTTTTTGCTTGCGCCGCCCGCATAACTTTTTACCGTATCAAGAACGGAAGTTACGCCGGCAACGGTATTGTTTACCTCATGTGAAATTACTCTAATTACCTTACCATAAGCAGATTTCTCGGCCTCAAGCACCTCTTTTGTAAGACTTTTTATCAAATGAAAGAGCATTTTACAATATGTCCGTTTCCGGACACTTTTTATAAAAACGAACGATTATTTTTTATACCTTTGCGGAATTAAATCAGGTGGATGTTATTTATTTCTAAAGTTAGGAAGGATTCCGTGAGAGAGTGCAATCTGTAATTCCTTTACAGTTTGCGCTTCTGTTTATGTTCCCGAGTAGTTAATCTGTCGGGAGTTTTCTATTATTATATATTTTCAAAACAACAATGAATATCAAAATAAGGAAGGCAATGTTTTGCACTCCGTTATTTTAAGATATTACAAAAAATTTAAAATCATGAGTAACGATAATAAATCAATTCACAATTTTCAATTCGAACTTATATGCGAATATTTTTCAAATATTGAAAGGCAGGGGCCCGGCAGCACGGAGGTGACAACCAAAGCCTTAAGTTTTATTGAAGGACTGACAGAAAAATCCCTAATTGCCGACATTGGCTGCGGTACGGGAGGACAAACAATTACATTGGCACAACATATACCCGGTCATATAACCGCTGTTGATCTCTTCCCGAAATTCATTGATAAACTGAATGTCAATGCTGAAAAGCATGGTTATAAAGGGCGCATAAACGCCATTGTCGGCGATATGAATGCTCTTCCTTTTAAAAAAGAGCAGTTTGATCTTGTATGGTCCGAGGGAGCAATATCCCATATCGGTTTCAAGCGAGGAATGAACGATTGGAATAAATTCATTAAACCGGGCGGTTATATTGCCGTTTCAGAAGCAACATGGTTTACGCCGGCGCGTCCTAAGGAAATTTACGATTTTTGGATGGATGCCTATCCGGAGATTGATGTTATTTCAACAAAAATAGCACAGATGGAACAGGCCGGTTATAAAGCCGTAGCGCATTTTATCGTCCCGGAAAGTTGCTGGCTGGAAGGGTATTACGCTCCGCAACATACTGCCAGAGAATTGTTCCTGAAAAAATACGGCAGGCAGCAGATTGCACTGGACATGGTGGCAAACACACAACGAGAAGAATCTCTGTACAACAAGTATAAAGATTATTACGGCTACGCCTTTTATATCGGCAGAAAACTTTAATGGCCCACAGAAAGTCTACAAAATCTACTGTTATTATTGTACATTAATAGTAATTTTACTGTGGATGGCAACGGTTCTAAATAGAAAGGAAACCGACATAAAAAAATAAGGCAAATAAGATTACAAATTTAATCGACATAACCGTGAAACTGCTAATTGTAGAGGACGAAAAAACACTTTCTGACAGCGTTATAAAGTACTTAGGTAAAGATTACTTATGTGAACAAGCCTTTACATTCCATGAAGCCGTAGAGAAAAGTGAAATGTATGAATATGACTGCATTCTGTTGGATTTAATGCTACCCGACGGTAACGGACTTGACATACTCAGCCACATCAAAAATAACTCCCCTCAGGCTGGAATAATAATAATCTCCGCAAAAGATTCTGTAAATGACAAGGTTGAGGGGCTTAAACTTGGGGCGGACGATTATATTGCCAAACCGTTCAGTCTGCCTGAATTAAGCATGAGAATTTATGCACTCATAAGGAGAAAAAATTTTGCGAACAATAATATTACAAAAGCCGGTAATATCACGATAGATTTACTGAGCAGAACGGTAACCGTCGCTGATAAAAAAATAGAACTTACAAAAACGGAATTTGAACTGCTGTTTTTTTTAGTAGAAAATAAAAATAAGGTTATCTCAAAAAGTTCTATGGCAGAGCACCTTAGCGGTGACATGGCGGATATGATGGACAATTACAATTTCGTATACGCGCATATAAAAAATTTAAAGGCAAAACTTATGTCAGCCGGCGCCGGAGATTACATTAAAACACTTTATGGCAGCGGCTATAAATGGGACGAAAAATAATCAATGCATAAATAGGCAAGATAAAATTATACGACATGAACGATTTTATTGGTGGCAAAAATTTGTCTTACAGCACTTTAAGACAATTCATAGTTTTTACGGTAATAATATTTTTATTGGCAACTCCCGTATTTTACTTTTTAACAAGATCCTACTACGCGGAAGAATTAATGGATGTAATCAAAGGTGAAAGAATCGCACAGAATATTTCATCAACCGACCTTGAAGAAGACATAATGACGGGGGTTATGATTCAGTACGCAATTATAATTGTTCTGCTTGGCCTGTCCATGGTCATAACCTTAAAGTTTATTACGCGTAAATTATGGAATCCGTTTAACGATACGCTCACAAAAATGGAGGGATTTAATTTGGAGCAGAGTGAAATTCCTGTTTTCGAAGAAAGTAACATCACAGAATTTACAAGACTGAATAAAGCCGTCAGTCAACTGATCAGCAGGGATAAAACGGTGTACAAAACACAGAAACAGTTTACTGAAAATGCATCGCATGAGCTGCAAACCCCATTGGCTATAGTGAAATGCAAGATGGATCTACTAATGCAGGAAAATTTGAATAGTAAACAATTTATACTGGTTTCTGAAATATATGGTATCGTCACAAAGATGGGGAGAATTAATAAGGACATGCTCATGCTCGCCAAAATGGAAAACTCGCAATTTGCTGTAAATAAAACAATTGAACTGTCGGGATTCATAAGGAAAAGGCTGCCGGTCTATAATGATTTAAGAGGACGGGGAAAAGTCATTTTTGAGGATAAATCGGATGGCTTTAGTATAACGGCAAATGAATCTCTTATGGACAGCCTGATTAATAACTTGGTGATTAATGCAATACGCAATACGGTGCCGTACGGAGAAATAATTATTTCAGCCACAGCAGACTATATTTCTATCTCAAATGATGCAAAAAACGGCCCGCTTGACAGCACAAATCTTTTCAGCCGCTTCCACCACACAGCTGATTTTCAGCACAGCAACACCGGCCTCGGATTATCTATTGCAAAAGCAATATGCGATTACCACAAATGGGATCTAGCTTATATATTCTCCTGCAATAAACATATCTTTACAATACATTTCAAATAAAAAAATAAACATTTAGAGAGCATATTCAAAATATCTACAAAAACGCCACATACTTTTGTCGCATGATTAATGAACAAAAGCAATGTCTAAAAAAATTTTTGTATTATTTGTATTAGTAGCAATAGTATGCCTGCACGCGGTACTTTACGCTCAAAATGGGCTGGGCAGAATTTCAGGTAAGGTAATAGGAAAAAATAGCGGCCGGGCGATAGAATATATCTCGGTCGCATTATATAACGGCAAGACGTCAAAGCCCGTTGCCGGATTGCTGACCGATTCGACGGGGCATTTTCAGTTTAAAAACATACCTATAGGAACATATTATATATTATACAGTTACGTGGGTTTAAAAGATTCGCGCTCACAGATTATTTCCGTAGATGGTTCGGATAAAAGTATTGAAATGGGCAATATCATACTGGACGATTCCGCCGAAATTTTAGACAACGTATATGTAGAAGGTAAACGTTCTACATATACACAAACTATTGATAAAAAAGTATTTAATATAAACTCTGATATAGGAAGCAGCTCAGGCTCTGTAAGTGATCTAATGCAAAATATCCCTTCCGTTCAGGTAGACGCGGAAGGAAATATTTCTCTGCGCGGTAATGAAAATGTCCTTGTGTTAATTGACGGTAAACCATCCATCCTTATGCAGGGTCCAAACAGGGGAACTGTACTGCAGCAACTCCCGGCAAGTTCAATAGAGAAAATCGAAGTAATCACTAATCCTTCAGCACGTTATAAACCAGACGGTACATCCGGGATTATCAACATTATAACAAAGAAGCATAAAGCTCTCGGCATTACGGAAAATGTGCTCGCAAATTACGGAAACCACGGTAGATACAACGGCGGAGCATTCATCAGCTATACGGTCCCGAAATTCAGCATAACAGGCAGTTACAATTACAGACATGATCGTCGCGACAGATATGTCCAAAACGACAGGACATTGACAGATTCATTGGGCGTAAAGACCTCTGTAAGCCAGCATACAATTAGCCGCGCACCATCAACATCTCATATTTTTGGCATTGCAACGCAGTATAATCCCACACATAAAGACAATTTCGAAATAAGTTACAACGTCACCTTTATGTCGTTTCCAAGAAGGGAACACAACAATCTTATTCAAGACGACAATGCGGTAACGTCAAAAAATTTAGATAGATACCGGCATGATGATGAGAATCAAAATTCCGGAGAGGGAGCGGCATCCTACACTCATACGTTTTCCAAAGACAAAACTTTCTCCATAGATTATACAGGTTCCTTCGAGAACGAATTGGAAAGGAATTTGTATACAAATACTTACATGCTCCCAACAACATATCTTACCAAAGACAACACTAGAATTAGACAAAAAACCATAGAAAACTTAATACGCGCCATTTATGACACAAAAATGGCAAATGATAACGAGCTCCTGATCGGATATGAGGCCGAATTGGATAAGAGCGATATGCGTTACTTCGCAGAGGACTCTATAAGCGGAGAGTGGGTAAAGAACCTTAACAAGAGCAACAATTATATTTTTAATGAAACCATCAATTCTGTATATGTCACTTATGAAAAATCATTGGGAAAATTCGGTTTTATAGCTGGCATACGAGGAGAACAATCCAATATCAGTTCAAAACTTATTACTCTTAAAGAGATAGTGAAGGATCACTACTTTTATTTTTACCCAACGATTCACACCTCATTAAAACTGGATGACAAGAACGAGTTGCAATTTAATTACTCGCTAAGGATCAATCGCCCTGAGGGTGAGGATCTCAATCCGTTCCCGGAATATCAGGATCCTTATAATATTGTGGCAGGCAGTCCTTATCTAAGACCAGAAAAAATTCACTCACTTGAATTTGGGTGGCAATACAAACGCAAAAATCTTACATTGATTTTAACACCGTATTATCGATATACATATCATAAAATCACGGATATAACAATTACGACAGGGGAAGGCATAATGAAAACAACTAAACAGAATATGTCCTCCAACAACGCAGCCGGAGCAGAACTTACTTTAAATTCATCCGTAGGGAAATGTATAGCATTCAATCTAAGTTCCAATCTTTTCTATAATAAAATTGACGCATCGGACATAGGATACTCAAACAAAAAGAGTTCCATTGCGTGGTATATTTCTTTCAATGGAAACGCGGACATCACAAAGAACCTTGTGTTTCAATTAAATACACGCTACAACTCATCCGATATAACACCACAGGGGAAACATAATCAAAACTTCATAGCCAATGCCGGGCTCAGATACAATATACCTGTATGGAATCTGTCATTAACAACAACTGCAACTGATCTGTTTAATAGTTATAAAAATATTACGATTATAGACACGCCCGAAATAAAACAGAGAATTGAAAAAAGACGTTCATTCAGAATAATCTACTTTGGAATAGCATATAGGTTTGGCACGGGGTCAAAAAATCATGATGAAAAATTACAATATGACGAGTACTAAAAAATGTGTTTGCAACATCGGTATGCATGAATAAGTTATTTTTCTCCCGGAACGGCATATTGAACACGGGAAAGGCTGAGAACGGCGGCTATGACGGCAAAACCGCAGGCGATGTACTGACAAATCCTGATAGAGGATGCCTGGTCCGGCACAATTTTAAAGAAAAGAGCAACCAGTGCCGCTCCAAAACATTGTCCCATAAGGCGCGCAACACCTATCATGCCGCTGGCAGCCCCTCCTCTATTAGCCGGAGCGGTTGAAACGATTGTAGTATTGTTTGGAGTTTGGAACAGGCCAAATCCTATACCGCACGCAACAAGATTAAGTGTAATTCTCAGGGAAGAAGAATCAGCTGTAAGAAAAGTTAATGCTAACAGCGAGCAGGCAAATATTGTCATACCTATAAATCCTAAAATTCCCGGATGAATTTTTTCCAGCAGGAATCCTGCAATTGGTGCTGTTATTAAGACCGCTACAGGCCAAGGAGTTATAAGCAGACCGGTCATTGCAGGAGATTTTCCCGCAACGTATTGAAGGAAGAAGGGAAATGAAATCAGCACAAGCATCTGCGCTGCAAAAGAGCAATTACTTGTAAAGATGCTTCTGGAAAAAATTGGAACTTTCATCAAATCCACAGGGAAAATGGGATTCTTCATCTTGTTCTCTCTGCGATAGTAAATAACTGCTACAAAAGGCAATGCGACAAGTTGTATAATTACAAAAATTGGTTTTTCTCCGTGAGCATATCCCATAAGAGAGTAAATCAGCAAGAAGAAAAGCAGCGCATTTAGCACCGCACCCCACACGTCAAACTCCGCCTTGATCCTTTTCTCATTGCGCGGCAAGAACCTGTATCCCAGAATTAAAGCAAGAATGCCAAAAGGAATGTTTACGGCATAAAGCCAATGCCATGACGCAACGGCAAGTATGGCCCCTGCAACTGATGGACCGGATACGGCTGCAACAGAAACCACCATTGCATTAAGTCCTATTCCCCTACCCAGCAACCTCTTAGGATAGATTTCCCTTAGCATGCCGATGTTGACTCCAACAATTCCCGCACTGGCAATTCCTTGGAAAGCACTACAAATCACCAGCATAGAAAAGGAATTGGAAACAGCGCACAAAAAAGAGGCAATCACAAACAGCGCTATTCCCGACAGGTATATTTTTCTAAAACCTTTTAAGTCTGCAAGGAAAGAAACTGACAACAAACACATTACCGTCATTAACTGATATCCGTTAACAATCCAGATAGAGGCAGAAGAAGAGACATTGAACTGAGTTGCCAAAACCGGAAGTGCAATATTCACAATGCTGCCCTCTATGCATGACATAAAAATAGTCAGAGCGGAAGAGAGCACTGCCCAAATTCTCCCGGGCATAGGGACACCATCCTCAAGTATTTCTTTGTTAACCGATTGTTCAATCATAGATCAATTTTTCATAATATAAAAAATAGCATTTATGAAACAAACTTTTTAATACGTATTCCGGCAGAACGCCAGAAATCATTGGCAAACAATAACTCGGGATATTTTTTCAATGCCTTGCCGACAAATCTAAAATATTTCTTGGGAGCATTCTTTGCGTATGCCCTTAGCATCTTACCGTAATAAAATTTCTCTGATCCCTTTTTCAATGATTGCAAATCCGATATTTTTAAATGCGTTCCGTCGCCAACCTTTATGTCTCCCGTATTGGAATCATTGTTGGCATTAATTTCATCTAACATCCTATCAATGAATCCATTTCTAATGTTCATAGAACCTCTTTGAAATCTCTCTGTATTTTCAATATCAACAGACCGGCTACCGCTCTCGGTCAAATCTCTGTAGGCAAAAGTTACCTTATCTTCTTTTGCAATCCTCCCGTATTTAAGCAACTCCAGCCATACAGGCAAATCGGGAGTCACTAACTCAGATGCATCACCAACAGAGGCGGGAAAGAATGACAAGTATTCTGTCTTAAAGCAAGCTGCCCCGGCGACACACGGGTTATTAGAAGTTAACATAGACCTCACGGTTATCCCGGAATTTTCAAATTCGGGCAGATAATGTGTTTCGTAAGCAGCCGTAAGACGAATCCCGGAATGTTTATAAGGTTTTTGCTTTGCCATTGTAACAGCCTGAGAATAATCCACATCCGCTCCAACGCAAATATTATCAGAATAAACCATCTGATATTCGGAATTTTTCTCTAAGAAATTGACTTGGTCTTGCAACTTATATGCATCTACAATAATGTCATCTGCATCCAAAAAGGAAACATACTTGACGCCAAGATTAAGCGCCTGGCTTAAACACCAATAATAGTTAGGAACAAGCCCGATGTTTTTAGACGGACTGCAATCAACAATAAAGGGGATAAAACCCTTTCCTTTAGTGCCTTGGACTGAACTGGCAAATGGAAATCTTTTCTTATATTTTTTGATGATATCCCTACAATTGTCCTGACCGCAATTTTCGCTAACTATTATTACAAAAGGAAAATTAGTCCTCTGAGAAAGGGCTGATTCCAGACAATCTTCCAGATAGCTTTCTTTGTTATAAACCGTCGTGATTATAGCAGCAACAGGTGCATCCATTTATTTTTCCAATTTAGCTGATTTCCATATCTTTATAAGGTTCTTTACTTCATCGTATTCTTTGCGCGGAAACATTGCATAAATGCCCGCCATTATCAGAAGTCCCGTAAAGCTGCCAATGGCAACGGCCACAAGATTTGTGAGGGTTAGGCTATGCCATCCAAATTTAATTCTAAACAAGTAAACACATCCGGCGGTAATAAGTCCGATAATACACGCAACAACCAGGGAAATAAAAAATGAAGGTATTATGTCCTTGGTCTGTCTCCATACGGAATACTTAAGATATTTCCCTGAAAAATAAGCATTTATAAAGAATACAATTATAGAGACCGCAACCATTCCCCACAAAAGAATCTTTAGACCAAACTCCTTGTCATAAACATTGCAGCAAATTATTCCGATTGCAATTGATATTGCCAACAATATCTTCTTATTTATCTCCAATGCAAGATACAGTTTCATTCTCCCTTTGATTTGAAGGATGTTCTGATTGAGAGCATGAATTGGAAAGAACGCTCCCGCAAGGCAAATAATTTGAAGAATATAAGACGCAGGCAACCATTTCATTCCAATCAGCCCGACAACAAGAGGCTGTGAAACGGCTGACAGCCAAAATGCTATAAAGAACGATATCAGCATGGTGACCTTAATGGTACTCCTAAATGCATTCAACATTCTTTCATCAGAATCCTGTGTCTTGGAAAGGACGGGAAAACTTACTCTTTGAACGACCATTGTCAAATTATTGGAAGTCACATTGCTAAACTGGTCCGCTCTTGTATATTGTCCCAACTGACCTATAGAGAACGACTTGCCAACCACAGGATAGTAAATATTCTTAAAGATTGTATCCAGCAAACCGGTAATCATAACATTGGAGCCATAGGAAAAAAGTTCTTTAAAACTCTTCTTTGAAAATCTCCAATTCGGTTTCCATGTTCCTAACAGCCAAAGCATTATAGAATTTACAACTTGCTTTGAAACCTGCTGCCCTACAAGACTCCATACCCCGCATCCCGTCAGCGCCATCCAAATTCCCACTATACCGCTTAAGAGAGAAGATGTAACCGTACACGCAGTAAGTCTTTTAAAATCAACACTTTTTACAATAAGAGCACGCTGAATAATAGAGACGGCATTGACAATAAGAATAAAACTAAGTACCCTTAGAAGCAATGTCAACTGCGGCTCATTAAAGAAATTTGAAACCAGCGGGGCACAAGCAAAAAGAACAATAAAACAAATTATGCTTATCCCGAAATTTGTAATAAACGTGGTATTCAAATCCTCTTTGGTTGGCTCCTGCTTTCTAATTATTGCAGCAGAAAAACCATTATCTATCAATGATATAGAGATGGCAATAAATATTGTCAAATCGCCTATCAAACCGTACTGTTCAGGAGAAAGAATTCTGGCAAGAATAATCCCAACAACAAACGTGATACCCATAGAGGAAATATTCTCTATGAACCCCCATCTGGCGCCGGACACTGCCGTCTGTTTCAGATTATCACCCATTTAAGTTGCTCATTAAATACAATTAACAATCAGCAACACCATCTTTATCGCGACAGGTATTACTTCATTGACTCTGCAGCCTTATTAAAGGTTGCAAGACCGCTTGTTGTAAGCGGGTGGTTTAGAAGGCCTAATATAGCCTTCAAAGGACAAGTAGCTACATCTGCTCCGGCCTGTACAACTTGGATAATGTGGCGGGTATGTCTTATAGATGCTGCAAGTACCTGTGTTTTATATCCATAGGCACGATACATCTTTACAATATCAGCTACAAGACCAACGCCGTCCTCACTTATATCGTCCAGTCTTCCGATGAAAGGGCTCACAAAAGTAGCACCGGCTTTTGCGGCCAGAAGTGCCTGACCAAGAGAGAATACCAGCGTGCAATTAGTATCATAGCCGGACTTGGAAAAGTACTTTACCGCCTTGATTCCGTCTTCTGTGCAAGGAAGTTTGATGGTAATTTTTTCCGGACAAAGCTCATGAAGCGCAGTCCCCTCTTTAATCATCCCGGCAAAATCATTTGCAAAAACTTCCGCACTCACAGGGCCGTCAACTATCTTACAAATTTCTTTGTAGTGATTATAAATTTGTTCTTGTCCTTTCACTCCCTCCTTTGCCATAAGGCTGGGATTTGTTGTTACTCCGTCAAGGATTCCAAGTGACTGTGCCTTAGCTATATCCTCAAGATTTGCAGTATCAATAAAAAATTTCATGTAACTATATCTTTTATAAAAATTTATTCCAACAGTAATATCCGCGTGTACGGTTTACTTTCCGTTTCCGTACATCATCTTGTAATACTTCATGTAAGCTCCGCTGGTGCAATTATCAACCCATTCTCTGTGTGTCATATACCATTTAACCGTCTTCTGAATTCCCTCAGGGAAAGCGGTTTCCGGCTTCCAGCCAAGCTCTTTCCTAAGTTTTGAAGAATCAATTGCATAACGCAAATCATGGCCCGCCCTGTCGGCGACATGAGAAATCAACTTTAATGAAGCTCCCGGCCTGCGCCCAAGTTCCTTATCTACTATCTTGATAACCAGCTTAATCAGATCAATGTTTTTCCACTCGTTAAAGCCTCCGATATTATATGTCTCACCCACGGTTCCTTTGTGGAAAATCAAATCTATTGCTTTTGCGTGGTCCTCTACATACAACCAGTCTCTTACATTCTTTCCTTCTCCGTAGACGGGAAGCGGCTTATTGTGCTCTATATTATTGATAAACAGAGGTATCAGTTTCTCGGGAAATTGATAGGGACCATAGTTGTTGCTGCAGTTTGTGATAACCTCAGGCAGTCCGAAAGTATCATGGAACGCTCTCACAAAATGGTCTGAAGATGCTTTTGATGCGGAGTAAGGACTATGAGGATCATACTTGGTTTTCTCCGTGAACAGTGTTTTGTCAAATTTTAA
>JAQWEK010000042.1 GCA_028704975.1 Bacteroidales bacterium
ATTTA
The DNA here is from genome assembly GCA_028704975.1 of Bacteroidales bacterium. Taxonomy (GTDB): domain Bacteria; phylum Bacteroidota; class Bacteroidia; order Bacteroidales; family UBA932; genus Egerieousia. The sequence continues at coordinate 6 of JAQWEK010000042.1, forward strand.
TTTTTGCAACATTCGGCGGCGTTATTTTCTGCAAGGTTATTAACCTGTTCCTAAAGGAAGGCAACAAATTAAATCCTCTTATAGGAAACGCAGGCGTATCTGCAGTACCGGATTCTGCACGTGTTTCTCAGACGGTCGGACAACAGTATGACCCTACCAACTACCTGCTTATGCATGCAATGGGACCAAACGTCGCAGGAGTTATAGGCAGCGCCGTTGCGGCAGGTATTCTGCTTAGCTTCTTAGGATAAGATTATTTATTTCCACAGTAATTATTTGAAATAGAGAAATTTAAAACGATATAAAGATGCAAGACAAATTGCAGGAATTAACGGACAAATTGTACAAGGAAGGTTTGTCCAAGGGTAAACAAGATGCAGATGAGATGCTTGCCAAGGCCAGACAAGAGGCGGCAAAGATTGTTGCCGAGGCGCGTGAGGAAGCTGATGCTCTTATGCTTAAAACTCGCAAAGAGTGTGAGAACTTGAAAATGAAAGCGGACGGAGATATTAAAATGGCTTCCGTCCAGACGCTTGCAACCGTACGTCAAAAAATTGAACAGGCCATAACTGCCAAAAGCATTGCGGAACCCATTGCCAAAGGCCTGAGCGAAAAGGAGTTTCTACAATCAATTATAAAAACGGCAGTTGCGGCTTTTAATCCCGCTTCAGGAAAGCATACTTCACTGGATTTAATTCTACCTGATAGCAAAAAGCAAGAGATGGATGCTTTTGTAAGTGGCGAGCTTGCAAAATACTGTAATGAAGGGATCAATGTTTCTTATGACAAGAACATTGAGAACGGTTTTAAAGTTGGTCCAAAGGGGAGCGGATATTACATCAGCTTCACTGATAAATCTTTTGAAAATATGATTTCAGAATTTTTGAGACCAAAGACCAAAAAACTCCTGTTTGGTGAATAATTACTATTACATAATCGGAGGATTGCCAGAACTTGCACCGAGCGTAGAAAATAATATGTTCAATTACGCCGCCGTGAGAGAGGAAATCTGGAAGCAATGTTCTCCTGAAGACAAGAAACTTATAGAGTTTTTAGAGGAAGGCTTTGATGAGGAGTCCCTTATAGTGGATTTCTATATTAAAGTTCAAGAAAGCCGCAGCATGTTTATTAAACGTTACTTTAGATTAGACCGCATTATACGGAATGCAAAAGTGACTTTTCTTGCCGGCAAACTTTTCAATGGAGATGAGACGGAAAACAAAGAACTTATCAAAAAGTATTCTGTTGTTCTGCCGTCTGACCAAGAAATCGGATTCAATGGGAAGGAAGGCGTTGCTGTGACATTGGATAATTCTGATACTCAGAATATTGATGCAATCTTTCACACCTCTGATATTCTGGAAAAAGAGAGAAAACTGGATGAATTCAAATGGGGCAAGATTAATGAATTCACCTCTTTTGATTTCTTTGATATTGATGTAATACTGGCTTTTCTTGCAAAAGGAAAACTTGTGGAGAGATGGAACAAACTGGACAGGGAAACAGGCAAGGCTCTGTTTAAGAAACTTGTTGATGAGGTGCGCGGCACCTTTAAGGGTGTTGAGTTTAACGCAGGCACAACAAATAAGGTTGTGTAAACTGTCGGGATAAAAAATTATAACAACAATAGATGAAAACAAAAGGTAAAGTCACAGGGATTGTATCCAACCTGGTATCCGTAGAAGTGGATGGTCCGGTTGCTCAAAATGAGCTGTGCTTCATTGACTTGGATGGAGTCAAGCTGATGGCCGAGGTGATCAAGGTCAATGGCAACACCGCTTCCACTCAGGTATATGAGAGTACTAGAGGACTTAAAGTTGGAGATCCCGTAGAATTTGAAGGGCGCATGCTGGAAGTCACGCTTGGACCGGGTTTGTTGTCAAGCAATTATGACGGACTTCAGGACAACCTTGCTACTATGAAGGATGTCTTCCTTAAGAGAGGAGAGTACACATCTCCTCTTGACTCAGAAAAAATTTGGGAATTTAAACCAATAGCACAACCGGGAGATAGAGTAGCTGCAGCTGACTGGCTGGGTGAAGTCAAGGAGGGTTGGATGCCTCATAAAATCATGGTACCGTTCTCATTTAAAGGAGAATACACTGTAAAGAGCGTAGCGGCGCCGGGCAACTATAAAATTCACGATACTATGGCTGTTCTAACCAATGAAAAAGGTGAAGAGGTCAAAGTTGACATGACACAAAAGTGGCCGGTTAAGGTTGCCATAGACGGATATAAAGAGAAACCGCGTCCATATAAAATAATGGAGACCGGAGTGCGCGCAATAGATACGTTAAACCCTATTGCCGAAGGAGGTACGGGATTTATTCCGGGACCTTTTGGGTGCGGTAAGACTGTCATTCAACATGCGATTGCAAAACAGGCTGAGGCAGATATTATTATCATGGCAGCATGCGGCGAGCGTGCAAATGAGGTTGTTGAAATATTTGCAGAGTTCCCTGAACTTGTGGATACTAGAACAGGAAGAAAATTAATTGAAAGAACAATTATAATTTGCAATACTTCCAATATGCCCGTTGCAGCCAGAGAGGCTTCCGTTTATACCGCAATGACAATCGGAGAGTATTACCGTGCCATGGGGCTGAAAGTCTTGCTGTTGGCAGACTCAACATCCAGATGGGCGCAAGCTTTGAGAGAGATGTCAAATAGAATGGAGGAGCTTCCGGGAGCAGATGCGTTCCCTGTTGATTTGTCATCTATTATATCTAATTTCTATTCGCGCGCCGGAATTGTTGTACTTAACAACGGCAACACGGGTTCTGTTACATTTATTGGAACCGTATCTCCTGCGGGAGGTAACTTAAAGGAACCCGTTACGGAATCCACAAAGAAATGCGCAAGATGTTTTTATGCGTTAAGCCAGGCAAGAGCGGACGGAAAGAGATATCCTTCCATTGATCCAATTGATTCATACTCAAAGTATCTGGAATATCCGGAGATTGAAGAGTATTTCTCAAAAAGAATAAGCCCGGATTGGGTTAAGAACGTATACAAAGCAAAGAACATAATACTAAGAGGTAAAGAGGCTCACGACCAAATCAACATCTTGGGAGATGACGGCGTTCCAATGGAATACCACACAAGATATTGGAAGAGCGAGCTTCTGGACTTTATTATTCTTCAGCAGGATGCATTTGATGCTGTTGACTGCCAGTCCTCATTGGAAAGGCAAGAATTCATGCTGAACAAAGTGCTGGAAATCTGCGATAAACAATTTGAGTTTGACAGATTTGAACAGTGCGTAGAATACTTTAAGAACTTAATCAACATTATGCGTCAGATGAACTACGCCGCATTTAAGAGCGAGGATTTCAACAAGTATCTGAAGCAGCTGGATAAAACTTTGGAAGAAAATGGCAAATAAAGCTTTTCAAAAAGTATACACTAAGCTTGAGGCAATTACAAAGGCGACCGTTTCTCTTAAGGCAAACGGTATTGCCAATGATGAGCTTGCAAAAGTTGCGGGACGTCTCGCCCAGGTTGTAAAGATAAAGAAGGATTTAGTTACCCTTCAGGTATTTGCAGGAACGGAAGGTATTCCGACAAACGCAGAAGTTGAATTTTTTGGTGAACCTCCTGCGCTAAATGTAAGCGAGGAATTAAGCGGAAGATTTTTTAACGCATACGGTGACCCTATTGACGGCGGTCCAAAAGTTGAGGGAGAAAGAAGACACATCGGAGGACCAAGCGTTAATCCGTATAAAAGAAAGCAGCCTTCTCAATTAATCCCGACGGGTATTGCGGGAATTGACCTTAACAATACACTTGTATCTGGACAGAAGATTCCGTTCTTTGCGGACCCGGATCAGCCTTATAATCAGGTAATGGCGGATGTTGCATTAAGAGCCGACGTTGACAAAATCATCCTTGGCGGAATGGGGCTTTCTAATGATGATTACCTATATTTCAAACAGAAATTTGAAGATGAAGGCGCTCTAAACAAAATCATCAGTTTTGTAAATACAACAGAGGAACCGCCAGTTGAGAGACTTCTAATTCCCGATATGGCGCTTACGGCAGCGGAATATTTTGCAGTGGACAAGAATCAGAAAGTGCTTGTGTTGCTTACAGATATGACATTATATGCAGATGCCCTTTCCATAGTCAGCAACCGTATGGATCAGATTCCTTCCAAGGATTCTATGCCCGGCTCTTTGTATTCTGACCTTGCAAAAATTTATGAGAAGGCCGTGCAGCTTCCAGACGGAGGCTCAATTACAATTATTGCAGTAACTACTTTGAATGAAGGAGATATTACTCACGCTATCCCGGATAATACGGGATATATTACAGAAGGTCAGCTGTTTCTGAGAACGGATACCGATACGGGGAAAATTATAGTTGACCCGTTCCGCTCGCTTTCCCGTCTGAAACAGTTAGTGATAGGCAAGAAGACAAGAGAGGATCATGCCCAGGTAATGAACACAGGAGTAAGACTTTATGCAGATGCTGCTAATGCAAAGACAAAACTGGAGAACGGTTTTGACTTGAGCGATTATGATATGCGCTGTCTGGATTATGCTAAAGAATATTCAACCAAACTTCTTTCCATTGACGTTAACATCAAGATAGACGAGATGCTGGATACGGGATGGAAATTGTTTAAGAAATACTTCAAGCCTGAAGAGCTTGGAATTAAACAGAAACTTGTAGACAAATATTGGGACAAGGCTTAGCCTGTCGCGAATCTGTCTGCATAACAGCTAATTATGGCAATTAAGTTTCAATATAACAAGACGGCGCTTAACAACCTGAACAAACAGTTGAAGGTTAGAACCAACGCGCTCCCTACTCTTAAGAACAAAGAGAGCGCACTGCGTGTGGAGGTGAAGAATGCGAAAGTTAAGAGCCGGAAGTTACTGGATGAGCTTGACAAAGCCCTTAAGTCATACGATTATCTTGCCGCACTGTGGAATGAATTTGAACCGGGACTTATATCTGTTAAGGACGTAAAACTTAAAACAGAGAAAGTTGCGGGAATCAAGACACCCGGGCTGGAAAAAGTTGAGTATGATGTCAAAGAGTTTGATTTGTTCAAGAAGCCCCTTTGGTATTCTGACGGCGTGGGCATTCTGCAGAATCTTGCACAGATTGGCATTGAGTCTGAGATATACAAGGAGAAAATGAGGCTGCTGGACTATTCGCGTAAAAAAACTACGCAGAAGGTAAATTTGTATGAGAAGGTACAAATACCCGGATACCAGGAAGCTATCAGAAAAATAAAGAGATACATGGAGGATGAGGAAAACTTGTCCAAGGCTTCTCAGAAGATTGTAAAAGAGAGACATGTGCTTGAGGAGGAAGATGAGCAGCTTAAGGATTTGGGGGATAAAGTTGAGCGTAATTACATGGAGGCATCAGAGATAGATGACAGCGAGAGATGATTAAGAAGATGACAAAATATTCCTTTGTGATTTTCCACAAAGACGTTGAAGGATTCCTTAATGGTCTGCAAGAGCTTGGAATAATGGATATTACACGCAAGAGTCGCCCTGTGGATGAAGAGTCCAGAGATCTTTTTGAAAAGATTGCAAGGTGCAAAGCGTTAATCAGAGATCTTAAGGCAGTCAAAAAAGATGCGGAGAAAGAGAGTATAAAAATTGATACTCTTTCTAATATTATGCAGCCAAATGGATCTGAGGATGAGGCTGTTATAGAGTATGACACAAATGCATTTGAGGAGAAAAGGAAACTGACTGCAGAGCTTGCAACTGCAAAGGGGCAAGTAATGGAAGCGGCTCCCTGGGGAGAATTTAATCCGGAAAACCTTAATAAAATTAAAGAGCTTGGATACACACCTCATTTCTACTCCGTTTCAGAGAAAAAATTTGACGCTTCTCTTGGAGAGCAGTACCCGATGCAAGTACTTAACAATGACCGGGGAAAAATATACTTCATGCTGCTGTCCGCCAGGGGCGAGGAAATAAAACTTTCCACGCCGGAGGCAAAATTCCCTGAGAATTCCGTCAACCTTGCAAGAGAAGAAGTTGAAAGATTAAATAAAGAGATAGAGAGAAATAAAAAAATCCTTATAGATTTAACTTCAACTATACCTGTATTGGAGAGAGCTCAGAAAGCTTTGGAAGAGAGAGCGGATTTATATCTGGCGGGAGAGAGTTCAAAGAAGGCGGCGGAAGATACACTATATGTCTTTGAAGGTTTTGCCCCTACTGAAGATGACAACAAGCTGGAGGAGTATTTTAACAATAATTCAGAAGGCGTTTACTACCTGAAAGCTATGGCAAAAGTTGAAGACAACCCTCCTATCTCTCTTAAAAACAATTGGTTTAACAGATTGTTTGAGCCAATCAGCGGAATGTACATGCCGCCAAATTACGGAGAACATGACCTGACCCCGTACTTTGCAATTTTTTACATGCTGTTCTTTGGATTCTGCCTTGGCGATATGGGATACGGTCTTGTAATCTTACTTACCGGAATATTTGTAACGTTAAAAACAAAAGGCATGATGAAGTCCATTGGCAAACTTGTTATTTGCCTTGGAATCGGCTCAATCATAATGCCGGCGGTAAACGGCGTAGTCTTTGGCTTAAGCATGAAGGATTTCTCCTTTATAAAAGGAACAGCCTACGGCAACTTCCTTTTTAACGACATGCAGATGTTTTGGTTTGCAATCATCTTTGGCCTGGTTCAAATTGTGTTTGCAAGAATATTGAACGCAATTTTCACCATAAAGGAAAAAGGAATTGTACCTGCCTTGCCCATAATAGGATGGATTCTTCTAATAATCTGGTGCGCAATTGCTTATGCAAATTCCGTTTCCCACTTTGGAGTACCGTCATGGTTCAAGTGGATTGGTGTTACGGGAGCTGTTCTCATATTTTTCTTCACCTCAAACAGCAAGAACCCCCTTGCAAGATTCGGTTCCGGCCTGTATGCGTTCTATGATATTACGGGAGTATTTGGGGACACTCTTTCCTATATCCGTCTCTTTGGACTCGGAACATCCGGAGGCTGCCTTGGTTTTGTTGTGAATTCAGTTGGTGCACAGATAGGTACGGTACCTTATGCAGGACCTGTAATTGCGGCAATTTTCTTAATTGCATGTCACACATTTGTATTGCTGATTTGTTGCCTTGGGGCATTTGTTCATCCAATGCGTTTGACATTTGTGGAATTTTATAAAAATGTCGGATTTGAAGGGGGCGGAAGAGATTATAAACCTCTTGCAAAAATTACAAAATAGCATCGCGACAGTTTATCTGTCGGGAAAAAAAAGAATATAATTAATTAAATAAATAACAATAAATTATGGTAAATCTAGCATTAATTTTAGCTTACGTGGGACTTGGCATTATGCTTGCAGGTTCCGGTATGGGAAGCGCTGTAGGTGTAGTAATGGCAGGTAACTGCACAATTGCCGGCCTAAAGAAAAATCCGGATATGTTTGGAAAGGCAATGATTTTGTCCGCTCTTCCTGCAACACAGGGTCTTTATGGTTTTGCCGGGTTCTTCTTAATGTACAACAGGATTAAGGCCTATTCCGGCCCTCTTATGGCAAACTTCACAATAAACATGGGCGGTGCGGTTTTAGCTGCGGGACTTGGTCTTGGACTTGTCGGTTATCTGTCTGCAATCAGACAGGCTGCCATTTGCTCAAACGGCGTTAATGAGATGAGCAACGGACAAGATGTTTTTGGAAAAACAATGATTCTTGCCGTATTCCCGGAGTTGTATGCAATTCTTTCATTTGCAGCAACTTTCTTGTGCCTGCCTCCGGCGGTTTAAACATAGGTAAAAATATTTTAAACCATTCCGCCAGTGTGACGAAATGATTTTTCATTAAAGAAAAGGAGTAGAATAAATGACATTAATTAAATCAATATCAGGCATTAGGGGGACTATAGGAGGAAAAGTTGGAGATTCTCTTACTCCGGTTGATATTGTAAAATTTTCTGCAGCCTATTGCGCGGAGCTAAGAAAAAAATTTCCAAAGAAAAAAAGGCTTAAGGTTGTTGTAGGAAGAGATGCCAGACTGAGCGGTTCCATGGTACAGCAAATAGTCTGCGGTACGCTGATTTCCTGTGGTATAGATGTCATCAATGCAGGACTGGCCTCCACCCCTACCACGGAGATGGCGGTAATTTTGGGGAGAGCGGACGGAGGAATAATCCTCACCGCTTCTCACAATCCAAAGCAGTGGAATGCTCTAAAACTCCTAAATAACAAGGGTGAATTTCTCACCGCCGCAGAAGGTGCTGCAGTTGTAGAGACCGCTGATAAAGAGCGCTTTAATTTTGCGGAAGTAGATTCTATCGGGACCGTGGAAAATAAAGATTTTACTGATGCTCACATTGATGCGGTGCTTAAAAATTCATTTGTTGACGTTGCGGCAATTAAAAAGGCAAAATTTAAAGTTGTCCTGGACGCCATAAATTCTGTTGGCGGGGTTACAATGCCAAAGCTTCTTAAAAAGCTGGGAGTCAAATGTATAGAGTTAAACTGCAACCCAACGGGAAATTTTGCGCATAACCCTGAGCCGCTTCCAAAAAATCTCACACAGCTTTCGGCTATGGTAGTTAAGGAAAAAGCAAACCTTGGAATTTCCGTAGACCCTGATGTTGACCGTCTTGCATTTATGTGTGAAGACGGAACTCCGTTTGGAGAGGAGTACACTTTGGTCTCTTGCGCAGCTTACGTGCTGGAAAAGAAGAAAGGCCCTACCGTCTCAAACATGTCATCTACTAGGGCATTAAGAGATATTACGGAAGTCTGCGGAGAGAAATATTATCCCGCAGCCGTTGGAGAGGTTAACGTAACTACAATGATGCATAAGGTTGGAGCCGTTATCGGAGGAGAAGGAAACGGGGGAGTCATTTTCCCGGCACTGCATTGCGGCAGAGATGCTTATATGGGTGTGGCATTATTCTTAAGCAATCTTGCACATAAGAAAATTAAGATGACGCAGTTGCGCGCAACATATCCTCAGTATTTTATTTCCAAGAACAGAATAGAAATCTCAGAGCCAAAAGTGGCTGATGCGGTGTTAAAGAAAATTGCAGCATTGTACTCAAAATATGATATCTCAACAATAGACGGAGTTAAGATCAACATGGATGAAACGCGCAGTTGGGCGCAGCTTAGAAAATCTAACACAGAGCCAATTATACGTTTATACTGCGAGGCTCCTACAAAAAAACAAGTTGATGCTATTGCAAAAGATATAACTGCAAACGTAAGCGCCATAATTAAAAAATCGACTAAATAATTAACTTAAAAATCGCGACAGATTACTCATTACCTGTGTATTCTGTCGCGATTAATATTTTGATATGTTTTCATTTAGAACAAGTTCATTACTGCAGCAAGAAGACCTGGTGCTGCATAAAGGAAAGTTGGGAGTCCTTTGCAATCAAACGGCATGGAACCCGGAAAAAGGTGAATATCTCTTTGAGACTCTGGCAAAAAGAGGAGTACTAAAAAGGGTCTTTACCCCTGAACACGGCCTGTTTGGGGAATTGCAAGACCAAGTAAAAATGAATGAAACCGATGTCTATAAGAACATGGGGCTCAAAGATGTAGAGTTTGTCTCCCTATACGGGAACAGCGAGGATTCTCTCTCTGCGCAGGCAGACAAACTTACAGATTTGGATGCGCTGGTAATTGAACTTCAGGATGCCGGATGCCGCTATTTCACCTATCCCACAACAATTTACAATCTGTTTAATGTGCTAAAGGACAACAATATCCAACTGACCGTTTATATAATTGACAGAGCAAATCCGGCCGGCCGACAGGTAGAGGGAAGTGCTCTCAGGGCCGGATACCGTTCCTTTATAGGAATTGAGGGAATACCTCACCGTCACGGACTTACAATTGGAGAGCTATCCTATTATTTTTACAACAAGATTGGGGCTAAATTTCCGTTGCACATAATATCTTACAGAGCATCAGCCGTTAACAAAGATTTGATGCCGTGGAGCATTCCGCCATCCCCAAATTTTCCGGGCTTTTTCACGGCCACATTTTATTCCGGTCAATGTCTTTGGGAGGGAACAAATGTGAGCGAGGGACGCGGAACCAACAGGCCTTTTGAAATTTTTGGGGCGCCGTTTATGGAAAACTTGCTGACTTTCAACACAGAACACAATTATTCAAATTGGAATGACACCAAAAACCCAATTGCAGATGAGGGAGTATACATGCGGTGGCTAAAATTTATTCCGACATTCCACAAGTTTGCAAATGAGTGCTGTTATGGTTTCCAACTGCTGCTAAATCCGGGGAAACAATATAATGCCCTGTTGCACAATTTACTCATAATGAGATTCATAAAAGATAATTGTCCGGACTTTAGATTCCGTCCCGGAAAATACGAGGCCGGAAATGATAAGACGGCAATAGAATTGTTGCTTGGAGATAAAGAACTTATAGATTTTGTACGGGGCAGCGGAGATTGGAATGAAGTAAAGGAGCACGTTAAGACGGAGGAGCAGAAGTGGATAAAGAAAACAAAGAAAATGCTGCTGTATGAAGATGAACCGCTCTTCAGAATCAAGTAGTTATTAATGTAATAAGTTGACCGCAGTGAGATTAAAATGTTGCTATTTTTTGTTTCAGAGCAAAATAGTTGTACATTTGCGCTCCAATTAAATAATAAAGATATGAGAAAAGGAATTCATCCCGAAACCTACCGACTTGTAGCTTTCAAGGATATGTCTAATGATCAGGTATTTATCACAAGGAGTTGTGAGACGACCAAAGAGACAATTGATATAGACGGTCAGACCTACCCTTTGGTAAAGGTAGAGATCTCCAGTTCATCTCACCCGTTCTTCACAGGTAAGATGAAACTTGTAGACACAGCCGGACGTGTAGATAAGTTCTACAGCAGATACAAGAAATACAATCAGAAATAATTTCTTGGCTTGACAAAGATTTAAGAGGTACATCACTGTGCCTCTTTTTTTTGTGTAAATTTGCCCGTCATATGGATAAATCCGAAATAATAAAAACCATTACCAGGCTGGGTTGCGAGTATGATACTATAAGTCATTTCCTCGGCAAAGACCCCATAATTTTTCCGCGTCATTTCTATCTGCTATTCAATGCGTTGCCGCCTGAAGAAAATTTTCCGGTTCCCGACAATTACAAGGTTCGGCTGCAAGATATTGAGATTGCTGGGATTATTGCGGCCCATCTTGCGTGGGGCAGGAGAGCTATGATATTAAGGGATACAGAACGTGCAATGAATGAAATGCACTGGAAACCATACGAATATGTGATGGCAGGAAAGTACAGGAATGAAGATAAGAGCCTGCACCGCACCGTTAAGTGGAGCGAATTTGCAATGATATGCGGAAATTTGCGTAAATATTACGCTGAACATCAGACTCTTGAACCTCTTACGCCGGACCAGATCAGGGTTCAGATTTTTGGGCAGAAGAGTG
>JAQWEK010000043.1 GCA_028704975.1 Bacteroidales bacterium
ATAATTGGTTAATTATTAAGATCTGATCAAAGCAATTTCTCTGAAGATATCTTAAGTAGAAAAACCACCTCTGTCGCAGCTTCGCGGCTATGCCGCTCGCTTAAAGATTATTACTTTCTGAACTTGCTGAAGAAATCGTTGCCTTTATCATCCACCAAAATAAACGCAGGGAAGTTAACAACCTCTATCTGCCAGATGGCTTCCATTCCAAGCTCCGGATATTCTATACATTTGACACTCTTGATATTATCCTGTGCAAGTATTGCGGCAGGACCGCCAATGCTCCCAAGATAAAATCCGCCGTGTTTTTTGCATGCATCTGTAACGGCCTGGCTTCTATTGCCTTTAGCAATCATAATCATACTGCCTCCGTTATCCTGGAACAAATCTACATAGGGGTCCATTCGCGCAGCCGTTGTTGGACCAAAAGAACCGCTCGGCATTCCCTTAGGCGTCTTTGCCGGACCCGCATAATAAACGGGATGATCTTTAATGTATTGAGGAAGTCCTTCTCCCATATCAAGACGCTCCTTCAATTTTGCATGAGCAATATCGCGGGCAACAATAATAGTTCCGTCCAAAAGAAGAAAAGTAGAAACCGGATATTTGGTCAGCTCCGCAAGCACCTCTTCCATAGGACGATTCAAATTTACATGAACGCCCCCCTCAAAAGCCGAGTTGCTGTTTTTAAACTTGTCCGGAATCAGGCGGGCAGGATTTGCATCCAAGGTCTCAAGCCAAATTCCCTCCTCATTAATCTTTGCCTTAACATTTCTGTCTGCGCTGCAACTTACTCCAAGTCCTACGGGACATGAAGCTCCGTGACGCGGAAGTCTTATCACTCTAACATCATGCGCAAAATATTTTCCGCCAAACTGAGCGCCAATTCCAAGTTCCTGCGAGTCCTTCAGAAGTTTTTGCTCCATCTCCACATCCCTGAATGCCTGGCCGTTACCAAGTCCTTTAGTTGGCAGCGCATCATAATATTTTGCAGATGCAAGCTTAACCGTGGAGAGATTTAAGTCTGCAGAAGTTCCTCCGATTACAAACGCAATATGATAAGGAGGACATGCCGCAGTTCCCAAAGAACGCATCTTCTCAATTAAAAACTTCTCCAGTTTGTCAGGTGCAAGAAGCGCTTTTGTCTCCTGATACAAATATGTTTTGTTTGCACTTCCGCCACCCTTTGCCATAAATAAAAACTTGTACTCATCACCGTCGTGAGAGAAAATTTCTATCTGTGCAGGAGTATTGTTTCCGGAGTTTTTCTCTTTAAACATATCAAAAGCAACTGTCTGTGAATAACGCAGATTATCGGTTGTATATGTGTCATAAACTCCATGTTCCAGAGCAGCCGCATCACCGCCGCCCGTGTAAACATTTTCTCCCTTCCAGCCAAAAATAATCGCAGTCCCGGTATCCTGACAAAGAGGCAACTGACATTTAGAAGCAACGTCTGCATTCAACATAAAAGTCAGGGCAACCGCTTTATCATTTTCACTTGCCTGCGGATCATCAAGAATCTTTGCAACCATCTCATTATGATAAGGGCGCAGCATAAAGGCAATATCATGGAAAGCTTGCCTTGACAGCATTCTAAGACCCTCAGCAGAAATTTTTAGGATTTTATGACCTTCAAAGTTCCCGACGGTTACATATTTTTTTGAATCTTCAAGCAAATGATAATCAGTAGTATCCTTGCCAAGTTCAAACATCGGATTGTATTTGTATTCTTCCATAATATTTGTGTATTTATTTCACGAACGCCTTTACAAATAGCGCTATATTGTTAGTGTTTTAGATTCATCATTTTTATTATCCCCCCTTCTCACCCCCATTAAGAAAGCTTTCATGAAAGCATTCAAATCCCCATCCATAACTCCCTGCGTATCAGTGGTCTCTATACCGGTACGCACATCCTTCACCATCTTATACGGATGCAAAACATAACTGCGGATTTGAGAACCCCACTCTATCTTTTTCTTCTGCCCCTCCAGCTCCGCCTGCTTCTCCCGCTTCTTCTCAAGCTCCAGTTCATAGAGATGAGACTTTAAGATTCTCAGCGCATTCTGGCGATTGTCCAACTGAGAGCGGGTCTCCGTATTTTCCACAACAATACCTGTCGGGACATGCTTAACTCTTACACCGGTCTCAACCTTATTTACATTTTGCCCGCCCGCACCGCTGGAACGGAAAGTATCCCACTCCAAATCTGCGGGATTAATAACAATCTCAATTGAGTCATCCACAAGCGGATAAACAAATACAGATGAGAAAGTGGTCTGTCTCTTGCCCTGTGCGTTAAACGGAGAAATTCTCACCAGACGATGCACTCCGTTTTCCGCTTTCAAATACCCGTAGGCATAATCTCCCTCTATCTGAAGAGTAACAGATTTAATTCCGGCCTCATCACCCGCAAGCAAATCCGTAATAGTCACTTTATATCCGTTGCGCTCTCCCCATCTTGTATACATCCTCATAAGCATGCTGCTCCAATCATTGCTCTCCGTACCGCCGGCTCCGCTGTTAATCTTAACCAGCGCCCCAAGATTATCCCCCTCCGCAGACAACATACTTTTAAACTCCACCTCTTCCAAATGCTTGGTAACCAGAGCATCTTGCTGGGCAATCTCCTCCTCGGGCGCCCCCATCTCTTTAAGCACGCCAAGATCTTCACCCTCTCTTTTAAGGGAGTCAATAGCATTAACCCAGTATTTTTTTCCCGACAGTTTTTTTAAGAACGCCTCCGCATTCTTAGCGTCATTCCAGAAATCGGGCGCCGCAGCAACCCTCTCACCTTCAGCTATCTCTTTGACTTTCTTATCGTAGTCAAAGAGACCTCCTTAACGTATCCAGACGTTCCTTAAGATTTTCCATAACGCCACAAAGATAATCAAATAAGAGATACCCCATTGCAAAAAAAAAGCCCGAAGTGTTTCGGGCTTTTTTTCTACTCAACGTTAATCAGCTTTTGCTGTTTTTTAATTTGATCCTCCTGCAACTTTGGAATCTGAATATTCAAAATTCCGTTGTTAACTTTTGCGGAAATTTTCTCTTTGTCCGCATTATCAGGAAGCGTCATAACTTGCTGGAATTTAGAGTATGAGAACTCGCGTCTCAGGTAGTGGCTATTCTCTTTGCCTTGATTGTTCTCATTCTTTTTCTCCATAGAGATTACAAGATTATCGTTCTCATCTATGTTGACCTTGAAGTCTTCTTTGGTCATTCCCGGTGCAGCCACCTCAATCTTATAATCTTTAGCATTTTCAATGACGTTTACTGCAGGTGCAGAAGCGTTAGCTTTAATCATCCAATCATCGTCGCTGAAGATATCATTGAAGATACCCGGCAACCAGCTCTCATTGTTTCTTCTTAAAATTGGCATCATAATAAAATCCTCCTATTTTTAAATTTGTTATATATTTTAACTTTTGTCTTCATTTTCAAAGACACTTGAATAAGTCGCAAAGGCTGTGCCAGCTGTAAATCAGGAAGTTTTGACAGCCTTAGTTACATTTTTGGTGACAATTTTTCAGAAAAACTGAAAAATTTTCAGCCGTATTAAGTCTTGATTTTTGTAAATTCACAAAAAAATGGACGTTGCACTTGTCCATGCAACAAGCAATTCTTAACCTAAATATTAAAATCATCATGTCCGCAGAGAACAACAAATTGAATATCAACACGGTAAGAGAATTTAACCTTGAACGTTATCTTGGTACCTGGTATGAGATTGCCAGATTTGACCATAGATTTGAAAAAAATCTTAAAAATGTCAAAGCCAATTACTCCATAAAAGACAACGGAATGATAAAAGTTGTAAATACCGGCTTCAATTCGGAACAGAATAGAAACAGCAAAATTATAGGCAAGGCAAAAACAACAAAAACAACCGGCTTGCTTAAAGTCTCTTTTTTCTGGTTCTTTTATTCAGACTACAGAGTACTGGCGCTTGGAGACAACTACGATTGGGCTCTTGTAGGAGCCGGAAAATCAGATAAATACCTATGGATATTATCCCGCACGGAAGTCCTGACTAAAGAGACTTTATCGGTAATTTTATCGGAAGCGGAACAAAGAGGATATAACACAAAAAGACTGATCTATAATCAAAAAAGTTAGCCCGTAACTTACAAAACAATCCAAGATTCCGGAAAGGCACCAAAATGCTTAACGCATTAGTTTCATAATATCCCCGTAATCAAACCCGCGGGAGAGGGCAAATTTTACAATCTTTGCACGCTCCTGCTGTTGAACTCTATACATGTTGTTTCCATCTGCGGAGAAGGAGCCATAATCACCCCCTGAACTCTTGTTTGAGACCGCTCGTTCAGAGCGCCTTTTAACCTCAGCGCTTTTTGCGACAACAATTTTTTTAAGAGTCTCTGCGGCAAGCTGTGACTCCGCTGCAATTGCCTCTTTTATAATCTCGACGGGTATTCCCAAAGCCTTCATCTGGAACTCTGCCTTGCGCGGCCCCCAACCGTAAAACTTATACCTGTCGCGGATATAAGCCCCTGCAAACCTTGCATCATCTATAAATTTCTCTTTTGTAAGAGTCTTTATAATCTCCTCTATATCAGGCTGTGTAAGAACCACGGTTTTCTGCGCCGCCATCCACTTCTCCAGCTTTGCGCGCACCTGCCCGCTGCACATCTCATTGCGGCTGCACTCCCCCGTCAATCTATTAAGCGCCTGTTCCTTTGTCATAAACTCTAAAAGTAATAACCCAATGAAACATAAGCTCCTACCTTATGGCTGTAATCTGACCAGTGAATGTTGAAGCTTAACGGACCAAGGGGGGTGTCATAAGAATATTTGATAGCGGCACCCCAGTAGCCGCCCTTGGAAACATCCATTATTCCTCCAAGGTTACCCTGGGTTCTAAGATAATTACATATAGCATAAACATAATGTTTCCTGCCTATCTTTTTGCGCAAATCCAGACGGAAAATTGCAACTGACTTATTCACCGCGTTTGCATAATTTATCCCGACGAAAGGAATTTGATGATCTATGTATCTACCTTCCTCTGAGCCGCCTACAAAGTTATAGAACGGGAATTCGGACTTATTGTTCAAGGTTACTCTTGCATAAAAATAGGGAATAAGCACAAAGTCATTAGCAAGATTTATTGCCAGACGGTAACCAAGGCGGAATGCGGAAAAACTGTTAAAGCCGGAGTGAAATCCCGCAAAATAATATTCCGCTGACGCATCAATATACATACCCTTTTTTGCAAAATATTTACTGTCGCGATTATCCATTTTTGCATCCGCAAAAACACAAGCATAACCGCGTGCATTTAAAGTATATTCAGACTCGTCTATATAGTCCGACAGGAATTTTGTGAACTTGAAATTTTGAATTCTTGCACCGGCCTTTATGTCAAAATTCCTCAAATACATATTTGCAAAAGAGACTTCCAGTCCATTATAAACATAAGATATATTGTTTTTTGAAGAACCTGAGCTGTAGATATTTATATCCTTAGTGCCAAATTCATAAGTAGCAACAAATCGGGGAAAGTTCCGGAATAAATAAGTATACTCCGCTTTTATATACGGGTTATAACTAAGCCTTGCAGTAAGTCCGAGACGCGAGCCATGCAGGTCATATTGGTGAATTCCAAGATTAAGCAGCAGCGCCGCCGCCTCCTCTGAATCATAATGCGCACCAAAACTTACGATGTTGGTAGGCCCCTTCTTGAAAATAAAAGTTAGTTTTTCATCACCATCTTTCTGCTGCGAAAGTTGATATGTAACTTGTGAAAATGCTTGAGTTCCAATAAATAATGATATCGCCTCATTAATTTGGGCACCTGATATTGTACTGTTTTCTGAAATTCCTGCAAGGCTGAGAAGCCACTTTTTGTCGTTTTTTGAAACACCCTCCATACCTATCTCCCCCACCTTAAATTGCGAGCGGTAAATCTCTCTTGCAAAGGATATTTTTTCACCATTTGCGGAATGAAAATGTACCGGTCCCGTTTTTCTCAAAACCGCATGCAGTCTTTCATCCTTTACAAGTGTTGCCGCATATCCGTTAACAACCAAAGTATCTATCGCACTTTTGCTAAAACTATAAGTTCCAAATTTTGATACATCAGGCCTAATGTAAACATCGGCATCTTCCTTATTCTTAAGGAATTTTTCATTGCCCATAAGACCAATTAACTGATTGAAAACCTCATCAATTGAGTTCAAGTCTTCCGCCTTGAGCAATTCATTTTGAACATCAACTCCTATGACAATATCAGCCCCCATTTTGCGGGCAATATCTATTGGGAAATTATTGACAACCCCGCCGTCCACCAAAACCTTTCCGTCAATTGTAACAGGCGCAAAAACTCCCGGAATTGACATACTGGCCCTCATGGAAATCGGAAGATACCCGTGGTCCAGCACAACCTCCTCACCGGTAGCCAAATCCGTTGCCATGCATGCAAAAGGGATTTGAAGTTTTTTAAAATCTATTGAATCCTGGTACCCTATTGCAAGACCGTTGAGCAAATTCAAAACATTTTGTCCGCTCATATAGGCACTTGGCAATACGCCCATTAAAGATGTCTCTTGCGATCCCGAATTATCCGATTCCTGTATACCTAAAGTTTTGTTTCCGTTTTTCCCGGCAATTTTTTCAGCGTTAATTTTGGCCGTATCACGCTGCACTTTGCTTAACCTTCCACCGGCTCTCAAGTTGTAGAAAGGCACGTTTATCAGATACTTCTCATCCGACATCTTTTTAGAAAAAGAGGCGTCCACTCTCTTTGAATTATCACTTAAAAGGTATGACCAATCTGCGTTTCTTATTAAGGAGTCCAGTTGGTTTGCAGTATAACCCATTGAATACAAGCCTCCTATGAGCGCACCAACGGACGTGCCTACCACCAGATCAACAGGAACATTCAGCTCTTCCAGCCTTTTAAGTACACCAATATGCGCAGCACCTTTTGCACCTCCTCCGCAAAGTACCAATCCGACAGTTGGTCTCTTTTTGCCGGAAACGCCGTTAACAAAAGTAGAATCTCCCAGTGCAATTGATGAAAAAGTAACCGCTGCGGCCCGAGGTCCAACACTGCAAATAACTGTCATTAAAACCATAAAAAAAACAGGAAGCTTTTTCATTGCTTTTTGTTTTTAAGACCGCTCAACATTCCGCATGCCGCAAAAATATCTTCTCCTCTGGATGCGCGTATCGTAGCTATAATTCCCGCATTGCAAAGACGCTCCTTAAATTGCTCAATCACAGCCATAGGGGAGCTTTGGAATTTTGTGTCTCCGATATCATGAAATCTTATGAGGTTGACTCTGCATTCCAAACCTCTTAATTTTGAGATAATTGCATCTGCATGCCGTTTATTGTCGTTGAGACCTTTGAACATTATGTACTCAAAACTTACGCGGCGCTGTCCGGTGAAATCATATTGCCTGATGATTTCCATGGTTTTATCTATGGGGTTTTGTTTCTCTGCAGGCATCATGTCTTGGCGTTCGTCTGCGTATGGGTTATGCATGCTGATTGCCAGATGCGTTTTGGTCTCATCCAAATATTTCTGCACATTTATGCCAATAGTGCTGACAGTAATGCGCTTAGGACTCCAGGAACAACCCCAGTCAGAAGTTAACACGTCAATTGCGCGCTCCACATTCTCCAGGTTATCAAGCGGCTCCCCCATTCCCATGAAAACAGCATTGGTAAGTCTGTCCGCTTCAGGGATGGCAAAAAATTGTGAAAGAATTTCTGCAACATCAATATTTCCTTTGAATCCTTGTCTTCCGGTCATGCAAAATTTGCATCCCATCCGGCATCCGGCCTGAGAAGAAACGCACAATGTAACACGCTCTTCATCTGGTATCGTCACAGCCTCTATGAATGTGCCCAGATGGCACGGAAATAGGTATTTTTTTGTACCGTCCTTTGAGACAACTACTTCCGCCGGCTGTACAAAACCGATATCATAATTTTCTGAAAGTCTCTGTCGGGAAGAAAGAGAGATATTTGTCATTTTTTCAAAAGTGTTAACTCGCTTTTTATAAAGCCATTGCGCAATCTGACCTCCCGCAAACTGCGGCAGGGAAAGGACTTTGCAAATGTCCTTAAGTTCCTGCAGGTTTTTACCCAAAAGTTTCTCTTTCATTGTGTAAATTTAGTCATTTCTGAGTATCTTTGTAAACATCATAAATTAACATTTAAAAATTAAACCATTATGGCTAAAGAGAAAGAGAAAAAGGCCGCTGAAGCAGCGGAAGGGGTAAAGGAAGAGGTTAAAGAGATGCCTAAGGCTCAGGAAACAAATCCTGAAAAACTTAAGGCCCTGCAGGCTACCTTGGACAAAATTGAAAAAGATTTTGGAAAAGGGACAATCATGAAATTGGGGGACCAGCCTAAGTTTAATGTTTCCGTTATACCGTCAGGTTCTATTGGACTTGACCACGCGCTGGGCATTGGAGGTTATCCAAGAGGCAGAGTAATAGAGATTTACGGACCGGAGAGCAGCGGAAAAACAACACTGGCAATTCACGCCATAGCAGAGGCTCAAAAGTTGGGAGGCATTGCGGCAATTATTGATGCAGAGCACGCTTTTGACAGAACTTATGCAAAGAAACTTGGAGTTAACGTAGATACATTGCTTATTTCTCAGCCTGACAACGGCGAGCAAGCTCTGGAAATTACAGACAGTCTTATCCGCTCCGGAGCTGTAGATGTTGTTGTAATTGACTCAGTTGCAGCCCTTACACCAAAAGCGGAGATAGAGGGCGAGATGGGAGATTCCAAGATGGGATTACAGGCAAGGCTTATGAGCCAGGCGCTTAGAAAGCTTACTGCAAACATTAGCAAGACCAATACATGCTGCATTTTTATCAATCAGCTGCGTGAAAAAATCGGAATTATGTTTGGCAATCCGGAGACTACAACGGGTGGAAACGCGCTTAAGTTCTACGCCTCTGTGCGCCTGGATGTCAGAAAGTTAAATCAGCTGAAAGACGGGGACGATCCTACCGGAAACCGCACAAGAGTTAAGGTTGTAAAGAATAAAATGGCCCCTCCTTTTAGGAAGGTGGAATTTGACATTGTTTTTGGAGAGGGTATCTCCAAACTCGGAGAAATTGTTGACCTTGGCGTTGACTTGGATGTCATTAAAAAGAGCGGAAGCTGGTTTAGCTACGGAGAGAGCAAATTGGCTCAAGGCAGAGACGGCGTAAAGCAGCTGCTGCGGGACAATCCGGAGCTTTCAGATGAAATTGAGGCAAAAGTCAGAGAGAAGCTTAAGACTATCAACGACTAATAATCAGAACTTTATCTTAATCGCGATGGATCAGCTTCCGTCGCGATGTTTATAATTATTTCATACATTATGGAGACAGTATTGAGCGGCATTAGATCTACCGGCCACTTGCACCTTGGCAACTATTACGGTGCACTTAAGAATTTTGTAAAAATCCAGGACAGTTATAAATGTTTCTTTTTTGTGGCTGACATTCACTCTCTTACAACTCATCCGCATCCGTCGGATTTTCATGAGGGGGTAAAAATTATTTTGTCAGAGTATCTGGCTGCGGGCTTGGATCCGGAGAAATCAGCTATTTACGTTCAGAGCGATGTTCCTGAAATCTGCGAGCTTTATACTCTGCTCAATATGATTTCATACGTCGGAGAGCTGGAAAGGACCGTTTCTTTTAAGGACAAAGTACGCCAGCAGAAGAACAATGTTAATGCAGGTCTGCTTACTTATCCGGTGCTGATGGCATCTGATATTCTGGCACATAGGGCAACAAAAGTTCCTGTTGGAAAAGACCAGGACCAGCACTTGGAGATTGCAAGGACAATAGCAAGAAGGTTTAATACGCTTTATGGAGTCGAAGTTTTTCCGGAGCCCGTAAATATGGATTTCGGAAGCGGTGCAATTAAAGTTCCGGGGCTGGACGGCAACGGCAAAATGGGAAAGAGCGAGGGTAACGGAATATTCCTTTGCGATGATGAAAAAACTATTTCAAAAAAAGTTATGAAGGCCGTAACAGATGCCGGTCCTACAACTCCAAACTCTGAAATGCCGGAATCCGTGGCAAATCTTTTCAAGATTCTTTCCATTGTTTCAGACAAGAGCACGGTAGATTACTTCAAAGAGAAATACAATGATTGTTCCATCAGATATGGAGATTTAAAGAAGCAGCTGGCTCAGGATATCTGCAAGCAGACGCTCCCTATAAAGGCTAGAATAGATGACATTTACAACGATGCTGAATACCTTCACAAGGTTGTAAAACAGGGTGCGGACAAAGCCAGAGAAAGTGCCGCCGCAACCCTTGCGCTTGCACGTAAAGCAATAGGGTTCAAAGCTTTTTAACATCTGTCGGGAGCAAAATATTTATCTCGGCAGTAAAAATATTCATCACGACAGTTAATGGTTGACAAGGTAACAATAGAGAGGATTATGGATGCCGCCAACATTGTTGACGTTATTGGGGATTTTGTTGCCTTAAAGCGCCGAGGCTCTGATTACATAGCGTGTTGCCCGTTTCACAATGAGAAAACTCCCAGTTTTTCCGTCTCTCCAAGGCTTGGAATTTATAAATGCTTTGGCTGCGGCAAGGCGGGGAATGTTGTAAACTTTGTGATGGAACATGAGCAAATGACTTATGTTGAGGCACTTAAATATCTCGGAAAAAAATACGGAATAGAAGTTAAAGAGAGAGAAGAAACTGCAGAGGATGTGGAGAAGCGCCGGCACGGAGATTCTCTTTTGATTATAAATGAGTATGCTCAAAAATATTTTACCACTACTCTGCTGGAGACCGAAGAGGGAAAAGCGGTTGGCTTAAGTTATTTTAAAGAGAGAGGTTTTTCTGAACAGACTATTAAAGATTTTCTGCTGGGTTATGCGGACAGAGAACGTAATTCCTTTAGCAGCCAGGCTATTAAGAGCGGATATAAAAAAGAATATTTGACTGAAACGGGACTCGCTCTGGAGGGAAGAGTTTCAGAGAATGGAGAGCAAAATTATGATGGAGACCTGTATCACCACAGCGGGGGAGAACTTTATGACCGTTTTAGGGAGAGGGTAATGTTCCCTATCCGCGGCATAACGGGGAGAGTTGTGGCGTTTGGCGGAAGAAAACTGCGCGGAGATAAAAACATTGCAAAATATGTAAACTCTCCGGAGAGTTCAGTCTATATAAAGAATAAAACTCTTTACGGACTGTATGAAGCAAAGGCGGCAATTGCAAAGGCCCAAAACTGCTATCTTGTAGAAGGTTACACAGATGTTATCTCTTTCCATCAAAACGGAGTGGTTAATGTTGTTGCAAGCTGCGGCACTTCTCTTACGCAAGGACAGATACTACTCATAAAAAGATTTTCCCCAAAGGTTACCGTCCTTTATGA
>JAQWEK010000044.1 GCA_028704975.1 Bacteroidales bacterium
GCACCTGCTATAACGTTTTCATTTAACGCACGCACCAAGTCCTCCTCATTAATGATTCCCCCGCGTCCAAGATTAATTATAAATGCCGAAGGTTTCATCATCTTAAGCTGCGCATATTTAATCAGGTCTCTTGTCTTTTCATTCATTGGGGCGTGAACGGATATGTAATCGCAGGTTTTCATAAGTTCATCCAATGAAACGCTCTCATACTCAGTAGAATGCGGCTTACCTGAGGTAGAGTAGTACACCACTTTCATTCCAAATGCCTTTGCAAGAGAAGCAACCCTTGAACCAATATTGCCAAGACCGACAATGCCATAACGCTTTCCGCTTAACTCTGTAAAAACGCGGCTCACATCCGATACAAGATTACCGCGTGAATACTCTCCGCTTTTTACTCTTGCGTCATAATAACCCAGCCAGCATGAAAGACTCAAAACCATTGATAATGTGACTTGTGCAACGCTTTCCGTTGAGTAACCCACAACATTTTTAACGGGTATGTTTTTGCTATTTGCATAGGCAATATCCACATTATTTGTCCCGGTTGCAGCAACACAAATAAGTTTTAAATTCCTTGCAGCATCAATCTGCTCCTTCCCGATTACAACTTTGTTAATAATTAAAATATCACAATCCTTAACCCTTTCAAAAACATCCTCTGGTTTTGTAAACGGGTATGTAACAAGCTCTCCAAGCTTTGCAACAGGCTCCAGAGAAACATCCTCCCCTATAGAAGCGGCATCCAAAAAAACGATTTTTTTCATATAACTTTTAAATCTGAATTTACCAGGCAAGAGCAGAGGCTCCCAATATGGCGGCATCACTCTCTTTAAGCGCGGAGGTAATTATTTTAACTTTTCCTTTCCACAACGATATAAGATTCTCATTCATAGCATCCGTCAAAGACTTCATGATGTACTTGCTTGCATGAGCAAGACCGCCAAACAACACTATTGCTTCCGGTGCTGAGAAGGCTACAAAATCCGCAAATTTTTCACCAAGAATTCTACCGGTGTATTCAAATATTTCTATGGCCATCTTGTCCCCCTTTTCAGCTGCATCATAGATATCCTTAGAAGTTATATCTCCCTTAATGTCACGCAAAATACTTGGTTTCAGAGAATTAACCATCCACTCTTTTGCCGTTCTTGCAACTCCCGTAGCAGATGTATAAGCCTCCAGACAACCTTTCTTGCCGCATCCGCACTCTCTTCCGTTAGTGCGCACGGCGCAAGTATGACCCAGCTCGCCGGCAAAACCGTCGTGACCATAAACAACATTGCCGCCAATCACAATACCGCTTCCCACTCCGGTGCCAAGGGTAATCATGATAAAATCTTTCATTCCCTTTGCAGCACCGTATGTCATCTCGCCCATTGCGGCCGCATTTGCATCGTTGGTAACAACGGTCTTAACACCTCCTAACTCTTTGGAAATCATCTCTGCAAAAGGGACAATAATTCCCTTTGCCCACTGCAAATTTGAAGCATCCTCAATTGTGCCTTTGTAAAAATTTCCGTCCGGAGCCCCGATGCCGATGCCGTTAACACTCTCCAAGCCAATCTTTTTTACAAGTTCCCTAATCGTAGAACAAAGAGCCTTAACAAATTTATCAGCCTCACCCTTTCCGTATTTAGAATCAATTGACTTCTGGCAAAGTATTTCACCTCTACGGTTTACAACGCCAATCTTAGCGGTCTGTCCGCCGACATCAACACCAACAACATATTCTTTTTCCATATCTAAAATTATTATAATTCACATCAGCGGACTCATCAGCCGGAAAAAACTCTCCTTAACTTTCTCCCCTACAGGCCTTTTTCTCCACTTGGCCAGATTAACTCCGTCACACTCTTGCGCATCTTGTAAAAACCTGTTTTCCACTATTTTAGCACAATCGGAATTATACAGAACGCTCATGATTTCAAAGTTGTGCTCAAAGCTTCTGGCATCCATATTTGCAGAGCCGATTATACTTATACATCCATCAATGCTCATGACTTTTGAGTGATTAAAACCCTCTTTAAAAAGGTAGATTCTTACCCCCGCCTCAAGTAATTCACCAATATAAGATTTAGTACTATATGTAGCAGTAGCAGAATCCGCCCTCTCCGGCAGCATTATCCTCACATCAATATTACCAAGAGCCGCAACTTTAATAGCATTCAAAATTGTCTCATTTGGAGTAAAATACGGAGTTACAAGATATATATGGTCACGCGCACAGGTAATGGCGGTAAAATAACATTGCATAATACCCGCCCAATCACTGTCGGGACCTGAAGAGATAATTTGGCTGTAAAAATTTTTCTTCTCTACAGTTATATCATACTTCTGATTTTCAATCTGCGGATAATATTTTTTGCTGTACCTCAATTTTCTATTAAGAACAAAATATCTATCCAGTAAAAATCCCTCCTGCAAAGAGAATACAGACTCTCCAATCACCTTAATATGAGTATCATGCCAGTCTCCCGTTTCAGTACCATAGTAGTAACGGTCTGCAATGTTTACTCCGCCAAGAAAGCCGACTTTTCCGTCAATGACAAGTATCTTCCTGTGGTTGCGATAGTTAAGACGGCTCATTGGCATAAAAAAGCGCACCGGAGAGAAAACCAGAACCTCTATTCCGTTCTGTCGCAAATGCTCAAGAAATTTTTTCTTAAGAGAGACGCAGCCCATGCCGTCAATAAGAAGGCGCACCTCAACACCGCTCCGTGCCTTTTTAATGAGCAAGTCTGCAAACCGATTTCCCGTCATATCATCTTCCAGTATATATGTCTGAATATGAATATGATTTGTCGCCTCCCCGATAGCCTTATACATAGCGTCCAAAGCATCTCTGCCGTCAAAATAAAAATCAATATCGCTGTTATAATCTATTAAGGCGTAGCTATTCTTAAGATTCTGATAAACAAGTTTTTTATACGGTTCGTTTTCAGATGAAAAAAGCCGCGGATCCTTCTTTAGTTTTTCCTCCTCATCCACACACAGTTCCTGCCTTAACTTAACATCTCCCAATCCTTTGCGTGAGAAAATCTTTTTCTTCCTAAAGTTCTGACCAAAAACAAAATAGAGCAGAATCCCAATATAAGGAAGCAGAACCATCACCGCTGTCCAGGACAAAGTCCTAATAGGATCCTGTCTGCGCAAAATCATGGTCACGGATGCATAAACTGCTATCCCCATGTTCATTGCGTATAGGACCGCGGATATTATAGGCCAAATCTCATTAGACCACATAGCTCTTATCCGGACAATTTAATTATTAACGGTTATCATAACACACTACTTCTCAGCCGTATACAGTACGGATATTCCAAAAGTTTGTTTTTTGAATTGCACCTCTTTGAATCCGGCCGCCCTTATCTCATCACAAAATTTTTCAAATTTAGGGAATTTCTCTACCGATTGTATGAAGTATTTATACGCCCCCTTCTCTCTGCCGCCGGTGAAAACTCTTGCCATAAATGGCAGAACGTTATTAAAATAAAGATTATAACATCCTCT
Source organism: Bacteroidales bacterium (assembly GCA_028704975.1). GTDB lineage: Bacteria > Bacteroidota > Bacteroidia > Bacteroidales > UBA932 > Egerieousia. Next base: position 3,514 of record JAQWEK010000044.1, read on the forward strand.
CAAAAAAGGGTTTACGGGTTTTGCGAATTCCAATATCACCAATTTTCCTCCCGACAGAAGCACTCTGTAAATTTCCTTAAGAGCAGTAGCACGATCATCATAATTTCTTATTCCATAAGCAATTGTAACCGCATTAAAATAATCTCCGGCAAACGGCAACTTGGCTGCGTCCGCAAGCATTAAGTGCGGCAACGTACTGCACTTCACTACTTTTCTTTTGGCCACCGCAAGCATTCCCTGAGAAATATCAATTCCGGTAACATGAAACCCTTTGTTTGCCAATGCAATAGTCAAATCGCCGGTTCCGCATGCTTCATCCAGAATTCTTGCGTCTTCTTTTATATAATGGCACAAATATTCAACCGCCTGTTTTCTCCATTGTTTATCAATATTTAAAGAAAACAGGTGATTAAGAGCATCATAACTGCCGCTTATCCGGTTAAAAATCCCTGAAGTATCCATAATTTCAACGGTTACGAAGTTACAAAAATTTGCTCTTTAAGCCCTAAAAATACTATCTTTGCAGCCCCAACCGGAGAAATCCGGTCCAAGTAGCGCCCGAGTGGTGAAATGGCAGACACGCTACTTTCAGGGAGTAGTGCCGGTAACGGTGTGCAAGTTCGACTCTTGTCTCGGGCACGGAAAAAAAGCAATGCGAAAAATCGCATTGCTTTTTTTACCCTATCTTTGCCACAATGCCATTCATATTCATAATCATCCTGCTAAGCTATATTGGAGCAAACGTATACATCTTTATACGCGTAGCGCAGGCAATAACCATATTCCCGACAGGTTTAAAAATTGTACTTGCAATTCTGTTCTGGATATGCGTTATATTGCCGTTTATCAGCATATTTGCACGCAATGCAAAAATACCCTTCCCGCTTTCAGGAGCAATGTATGAAATTGGAAACAGCTGGCTGATAGTCACGCTCTACCTGTTTATTCTCCTTCTAATATTTGATATTCTTAAGCTGTGCGGCGTTCACTACAATTACGGTTTTATAACATCAATCATAATCATTGGACTTACATTTACATACGGATACATCAATTACAGGCATCCAAAAATTAACAACATTAAACTTACTCTTAAAGATAACGGACAGCATCATTTAAAAATATTGGCATTCAGTGATTTACATCTCGGAAACGGTACAAGAAAAAAAGCATTGCAGCGATATGTTAAAATGATAAATGCACAGAGTCCCGATTTAATTCTCATAGGAGGAGATTTGATTGACAACGGCGTAGCACCTCTGTATAAACAGAACATGAAGGAAGAAATAGCTGAGTTGAAAGCCCCGCTCGGCATTTACATGGTGCCTGGAAACCATGAGTATTACGGCGGTATAAGTGAAAGCGCAAAGTTCATTTGCGGCACCCAAATCCATCTGCTGAGAGACACCGTAGTAACATTAAAAGACAGCCTGCAAATCATCGGAAGAGATGATTATATAAACAAAGGACGCAAAAGCCTTAAAGAGTTGATGAGCACATGTGACAGAAACAAGCCTACAATTCTGCTGGACCATCAACCGCATCACTTATCTGAAACTCAAGCAGAAGGAATAAACTTGCAATTCAGCGGACACACGCACCACGGGCAAGTTTGGCCTGTCAGCTGGATTACGGATAAAATATTTGAACAGAGCCACGGTTATAAGAAATGGGGGAAAAGTAACATTTACGTATCCAGCGGACTGTCTCTATTTGGACCCCCGTTTCGCATTGGTACTCAAAGTGATATGGCGGTATTCAATATCACATATTAATACAATTTTTCAGCATTTTTTGAAAAATTTTTCAAGGATTTCTCACCTTTGCCACACCAAAAATCGTAAGCGAATGAATGTCTTTTATGATTGTAAGCAACTGAAGGTTTGATGTTTGACGGTTTATTACATTATATTAAGAGTTGCTTGCATGAAACAAAATTCACGGAAAAATAAAAGACCCTCTTTACGAAAGAGAGTCTTTTATAAACTTTTATAATAAGACCATCACTTGTAAATCTCCGCAAGCTTAGCGGCAAGTGCCTCTCCTCTCAATCCTCTTGCAATGATAGTTCCATCGGGACCTATAAGAACGGTTGCAGGAATAGAATTAACTCCATAAGAGTTAGATGCTGCATTCTTCCAGTACTGTAAATCAGAAATTTGCGGCCATTTCATTCCCAATTTTGCAATTGCATTAATCCATGCCTCTTTGGATTTGTCCAATGAAACTCCAAGAATCTCAAATCCTTTTGAGTGATACTTCTCATAAAGAGCGACATTATTTGGCATCTCCGCGCGGCAAGGTCCGCACCAGGCAGCCCAGAAATCTACAAGTACATAATTTCCTTTGCCCGCGTAATCTGACAATTTGTGCATTTTGCCGTCAGGGTCAGTCTGCTCAAAATCAACAAAATGCTTTCCTTTCCCGGTTGCTACAACCAAGTCCATCCTCTCTTTCATCTTCACAACAGGTTTGTATGAAAGAAATTCCTTACCTGCCTTTGAAAAAATTTGCAAAGCCTCATCGTCTTCGGCCTGATATTCTCTGGAAAAAATGTAAGCCCCAAAGACATTGTCCAAATTTGCATACAAAGTTTTCTTTGCAAGTTCTTCTGAAGGTGTTTGAAGAGAATCCGTTATGAGTTTAACTATTGCTTCCTTGCGTTCAGCGGTTACATTAGGGTTGCTATACTCTTTCATTAAATCGTCATAATGTAAGGCATCTGCTTTTTTCATTATCCGGTTGGATGCCTGCAGATACTCATTAAGACGCTCATTTAATTTTCCTCCTACAGTGGCCACATTTTCATTACTAATATCTAAAGAGACCGGCGTTCCCTCCAGCACGACAGTTGCAGACTTAGCCTTATCAGCTGTACGAATATAGGCAACATCCTTGCCGTCCGTAGTACCGGTCATTTTAAATGCTCCATCAGTCACAACGGCAGAATCTTTAAGCGCTCTTCCATCGGAAAGAACAATTAAGTAAATTTTTTTACCATTAAAAGAAGCGTCTGCTTTTCCGTTAATCAAATATTTAACAGATGTTTGCGCAAATGATTCAGATACGCACAAGACTGCAGCAGCCATACATATGAGTTGCACTAGTGATTTTTTCATATAAAACATTTTAATAAGTTTTCAGTATTATTATAAAGACAAATAGTTATGTTCATGCTATAAAGATAGTATAAAAAGGACATACAATAGGACTTTTTCATAACTTGTACTTTGACAGAGTATTAAATACAACAATTAATAATTGCCACCCAAAAAACAAAGCATATCACTGTAAATTAATATATTGCAAAAAAAATCCTCAAATAATTATGGAATTAATAGATGCAATCAATAAAAGACAAAGCAACAGGAAGTACAAAAACGCACCTGTGGAAATAGAAAAAATAATGCAATGCATTGATGCTGCAAGACTTGCACCGTCAGCCAATAATGCCCAGGAATGGAAATTTGTAGTTGTGCAAAAGCCGGAACTGCTAAAAGAAGTGCAAAGTGCCGCGGCTTTTATGGGTATGAATGGTTTTGCAAAGGGGGTTCCCGCATTTGTGGCCGTAGTTACAGAAAAGACCAAAGCCATTAATAATGTGGATATTGTACTGCACGGGAAAGATTACAAACAGATGGATATTGGACTGGCAATTGCAAATTTCTGCTTGAGAGCCGCTGACCTTGGACTTGGCACATGTATTATGGGATGGTTTAATGAGGGCAAAATCAAGCAGTTGCTGCAGGTTCCGCGCAGACGCAAAATTTGGCTTATGCTTGCCGTCGGGTATCCAGATGATGTTCAACGTGAGAAATACCGCAAATCCTTAAAGGAAATATCTTCAGTTGATAAGTACTAGCGCAGTCTGCTTTGTATGCCGGCAATCAGAGATTTACTCGGCTACCGCCGCCAGGATACACCGGCACTCCTTGCCGCAAAATAAAACGCAGGCCTTGAGGACTGACAAAAAAAAGCAACACAAAAATTGTGTTGCTTTTTTTAGCGTGACCCCGATAGGATTCAAACCTACAACCCTCACATCCGTAGTGTGATGCTCTATTCAGTTGCGCTACGGGGCCGGTTAAAAAACTGACCCTTTGCAGGATCAATCATTATTTCTTTGCAGCTCCGGCTTTTTTAGCCTCTGCCTCTGCAGCTCTTTTTTTTGCTGCAGCTGCCTGAGCAGCAGCCTCTTTCTTCTTAGCTTCCTCTGCAGCCTTTGCCTCAGCCGCCTTATTCTCTGCGGCAATCTTCATCTTTGCCTCTTTAATCTTAGCCTTCTGCTCCTCATCCATCTCCTCCTCAACGCGGCTTAAGCCTTTCTCCTTAATTCTTGCCTTCTTTCCTGTTAAATTTCTAAGATAGAAGATTCTAGCTCTTCTAACCTTTCCGGCTTTCTCCATTGTAATGGTCTCAATGAACGGAGAATACAAAGGAAATATCCTCTCAACTCCAACTCCTCCGGAAATTTTTCTTACTGTAAATGTCTGAGTAGCACCTGCTCCGCGGCGTTGAATAACTACTCCTCTGAAACTCTGCAATCTCTCTTTGTCACCCTCTTTAATCTTGTAAGTGACTGTTACTGTGTCCCCGGCCTTAAACGCAGGGAATTCTTTTTTCTCTCCGGCAAACGCCTGCTGAGCAATTTTAATTAAATCCATCTCTTTAAAATTTTTAAGGCAACATTGCAATTATCAAGCTCTTATGGCTCTATAACCTTCAGAGAAAGTGCTTGAAGAGGTTGCCCTCCGTTTTGGGACTGCAAATGTAGGATTTTTTTTCTTTTAAGCAAAATAAATTGCCTAATCTTTCCGACAGATATACTGAACTTTACTGCCTCCCGCCCGCTTTATAAAGCGCACCACCTATGCAGTCATAGGCAGCTCCGGTAACGGAACTCATACAATTTGGAATATCAGCTACATACAACGCTCCAAGAAATGCAAAAATCAAAGCTTCTTTAAAGTTAATAGTCTCTGCATCCGGTATAACATACTTACACTGCGGTGCGTTCGCCTGAAATCTCTCCATTAGAAACTTATTAAAGGCACCGCCGCCCGTAACAAGCACCGTGCTTATGCCGCTTCCCTCTTTGCCTTTTATGTTGCCGGATGTTTGAATTGCGGCATGCTCGCAAAAAGTACAAAGTTTATCCTCTATCGGGAGCTTATAAGACTCAATTAAAGGAATTACGTCATTTTCAACCCATTCACGCCCCAGTGACTTTGGCCCCTTTTGCGTGTAAAACGGCAAATTGTTTAATCTGTCAAGAAGCTCCCGACAGATCTTACCGCTGCGGGCAAGCGCACCGTCCCTATCATAATCTTTTCCAATGGTGCGCATGTAATAATTCAGCACGTAGTTCACCGGCGATATATCAAATGCCGTCCTGGTAGCAATACGCCTGCCGCCGGCACTTTCCTTAAAACTTTCAAAAGAGATGTTGGAGAAACCTCCCAGATTCAAACAATAATCGTAATCTCCAAACAGATGCCTGTCCCCTATCGGCACAAGCGGAGCACCCTGTCCTCCAAGGGCTACGTCAGTTGTACGAAAATCACAAATTGTATCTACGCCGGTCTTTGCCGCAATGCCTGCACCGCTGCCTATCTGACCTGTAAATTGAATCTCCGGCTGATGGAAAATGGTCTGACCGTGGCACGCAATAAAATCAGGATTTGCACCGCTCCTCTTCATGAAATCACGAATGCGTGTACCCAGATACAAACCATAATCGGAATTCAAGCGCGCATATTCCACGGCGGAAAAATTTTGCGCAGTATTAAGTTTATTTTTAAGCTCCTGGGGATACGGCTCATCCTCGGCTTTTAAAATTTCATAACTCCATTTGCCCGTTCCCTCAGACTCAGTATTTCTAAATCTCACATAGCAAAAATCAATGCCGTCAAGGGATGTACCCGACATGACGCCAATTAGCTTTATGCCTTTTTTAAAGTCCATAGTTATCTTCTGCTTGCAAAACCAAGATAATAAACCAAAGTAGCAAGAGCCGAAAGCGCGGCAACTACATAAGTACGGGCAGCCCACATCAAAGTCTCACGAGCCTGATCAACTTCTACAGGGCTCAGGGAATGAGAGGATTGCAGCCACACAAGAGCGCGATGTGAAGCATTGTATTCAACCGGAAGCGTCACAACGCTAAATACAAGTACCATTGCGAACATTAAAATCCCTACCCAGAACAGGGCCGGCAATGTATTGATTAACAGGATGCCTATAATGATGACAATCTGAGAGATCATAGAGGAAAAGTTAACTATCGGGACCAAGGCAGAACGCAGCTTTAATGGAGCATATCCCTGCGCATGCTGCAAAGCATGACCGCACTCATGACAGGCAACGGCAGCAGCTGCAACACTATTGGACCCGTATACACTCTCGCTAAGATTCAGCGTTTTATTTGTGGGATTATAATGGTCTGTAAGACTGCCCGGTATGGCAGTTATCTTAACATCTCTGACACCATTTCCATCAAGCATCTTCTGCGCAAATTGAGCACCGGTAAGCCCGCCCGGAGACAGCACTTTTGAATACTTGCTGAATACACTCTTCAATCTTGATTGTACAATCATTCCGATAACACCAATAATAGCTATCAGAATAAAACCTCCACCCATTGTCATAGTAATAATATTTTAAAATTTATATCCTTTATATTATGCAAGTTATGAAAAAGTCCTCAAGCGCGCTCCTTCCTACCATGTAAAATTTCTCTCCGCCACATTTCTATTACCCACCATATCAACCACGGCAACTCTCATAAAATGCCTGGTTCCGCCCTTAATGCGGGCGTCCTTTAAAGGAACATTGAGCGTTGCATTCTTTTCATCATATTCAGCCACAACCCAATGCCCGTCAATTTCCACTCTATAGTCTCTTATTCCCGACAGGTTATCTCCAATTCTTATGCCAGCAACATCAGACTTTATTCTTGCACCGACGTTAAACTTAAAAGCAATACTTGGAGCCTTAGTATCAACTGCTACACAGTACTTTCCAAAAGAACCTATATAGGCGGTCATAACCTGTTTTGCAAAATTATAAGTTCCTCCTAAAGAACTCAGATATCCGCGTCCCTCCAGTTTTGCAAGCACCGCTTTGCCGGCTAGTTTTTTAGGAACGGCCGCCCCCATTTTTACCTCTATATAGTTATTAATTGGAGTTGCAGGATCCCCTATCTCCCAAAGAGGAGAATATTTTGTATTTCTGAATTTTGCAGTATCCGCCGTAAAGAACATGGATGAATAAAGAGAACCAGGCGTAATGTTAATCTCCAGTCCTTTAGTCTCATACGAATTCGCACTCACCCATCCCATAAACTCCCCTTTTGGAGGATACGGAACTTTTCTCTTAAATATTATATCGTCTCTTTTAACCAGAAAATATTTTTCAGAAGAATTTCCGTATACGTCTGAAACCTCAACACGAACATTATGGAACTCATAATCATTCAAAACAATCAGCCCGTCATGTTTTGCAATTATTCTGTCTTTTAATCTGTTACCCGGTTCCACATAACTCTTCACATAAGTTCTTCCACGATAATATCTTTGAGAATATTCCAGCAATGATGAAATGAATTTGCCGGTTGAATATGGTATATTTCCCTCCGTAAAAGTAAAAACCGGTGTTCCATCCAATAACACTTTATATTTGTAAACACCTAATCTTGCGTAATTTCCGTTAATGTAATCAACGGCATCTACTGCTACATAAGAATATTTTGGGAGCAGCATTACATTGGATTTTTTTGGACGCTCTATAAGATAAGAATAAGGAGTACCCATTATATTTGCATGTCCAAAAAATAACACACTGTTTATCA
>JAQWEK010000157.1 GCA_028704975.1 Bacteroidales bacterium
GCATTCTGATTGCGACTATACGTTAATCTACACTAAAGAAACCACGTTGAATATGGGCTATTTGAGCCTTGAACGGATGGTGAATGTGGCTAAGGATACAGGTGCGGCCATGGTTTACGCAGATCATTATTCATTTGAATATCAATGCGATACGCCGTCACAGCAAGCAGGACAGCCGGCCGGCAAAAAGCAGATGGCCAAAGTTGCAAAGCCTGTAATTGATTACCAGTTTGGGAGCCTAAGGGATGATTTTGATTTTGGCTCTGTATTGTTGTATAAAACAAGCGCTTTGAAGGCGGCCGTTAAGACGATGAAGACCAATTACAAGTTTGCGGGGCTGTATGACTTAAGGCTCAAAGTTTCTCAGAAGGGCGCGCTTGTTCATATTAATGAGTTCTTGTATTCTGAGATTGAGGAGGATACGCGCAAGAGCGGACAGAAGATGTTTGATTATGTGGACCCCAAGAATCGTGAGGTTCAGGTGGAGATGGAAAAGGCTTGTACTGACCATCTTAAGAAAATCGGAGGATATCTGCCGCGCCGCACCAAGAAGGTTCCTTTTGGCAAGGAGAAGTTTGAGTTTGAGGCATCGGTTATCATTCCGGTTTACAATCGTGTTAAGACGGTGCGTGATGCAATTAACTCTGTTCTTAATCAGCAGACCAAGTTTAAATACAATGTGTTAATCATTGATAATCACTCTACTGACGGTACCAAAGAGGCTATTGACGAGTTTAAAAATGACAAGCGTGTTGTCCACATTATTCCCGATAGAAATGACTTGGGCATAGGGGGCTGCTGGAATCTTGGAATTCACAACCCTAATTGCGGAAAGTTTTCAATCCAGCTGGATTCTGATGATGTTTATTATTCTGAAAATTCTCTTCAGATAATAGTTGATAATTTTTACAAGCAGAATTGCGGGATGTTTGTTGGCGCTTATGCAATGACAAACTTTAAGATGGAGACAATTCCTCCGGGAATCATTGACCACAAAGAGTATACTCAGGAGAACGGGCACAATAATGCGTTGAGAATTAATGGTTTTGGGGCGCCTAGAGCATTCTTCACTCCTTTTATCCGCAACATAAATCTTCCTAATACAAGTTACGGGGAGGACTATGCGGTAGGACTTAGAATCTGTCGCGAGTATGCAATTGGACGCTCTTTTGAAACGCTTTATTGCTGTCGCAGATGGGAGGGCAATTCCGATGCTTCTTTGAGTGTTGAGAAAACAAATAAGAATAATTTGTACAAGGACAGAATACGCACTTGGGAGCTACAGGCGCGCGTTGCAATGAATAAAAACAATAAATAACTACCCGAGTTCCGGTAATATCTGTCGCGACAGATAACTATTAAAGAGAGTAGAAAATTTTTATGTGATGGGGAAAAATTTTGAACACGTGGTATTGAATGCAGCGGCTGTTGATGAACTTTTTGAGAGTCAGCTTAAGGAGTGGGAGCTTGCAAGGAAAAATTATGACGCCCTTAAAGACGTTAAGGTTAAGACGTTATGGATACGCAAAAGTGAGCAGGCAAATTTTGGGGCCGGCAGGGTAGAGGCGGTTGGCAAGACGGGATTAACCGGCAAGGCAGAGACAAAGCAGAATCCCGGAATTGCCGTTAAAGTACAGTTTAACCCTGCGCGCATTGTTTCTTCCGGCGCAAAGGTTGACCCAAAAACTATACAGGAGCGTAAGTGCTTTTTGTGTGCCGCCAATAGACCGGCAGTTCAGAAAGGCATTGGATTTCACGGTGTTGCAACTGACTATACTGTTCTTGTAAATCCGTTCCCGATCTTTCCGAGGCACCTTACAATTCCGTGCACGGTTCATTCCAGGCAGGAGATTGATTCCACAAGGCTGGATGATATGATGAGTCTTGCAAAAGTTCTTAAGGATTTTGTACTGTTCTATAATGGTCCCAAATGCGGAGCTTCCGCGCCGGACCATTTTCATTTTCAGGCAGGCAGCAAGGGATTTCTTCCGCTTGAGGCTAAGCTCAAAAATTTCCGCACAAAAGAAATTTTAAAACGCGGAGTTTACAATAAAAAAGAGGATGAGCTAAAACCGAGTGACAACTTCTTAAGGCTTTCTTTGATAGAGAATTATATAAACGGAGCTTTCCTGATTGAGGCGGGTAATAAAAAGCTTGCAACTGCAGCCTGTGCAAAAATATATGCTGCATTTTCCAGAATCGAGGGCAAGGGAGATCCTAGTTTTGATCCCGCTATTGTAAAGAATATAGAGAGCAAAGTTTTCAGGGACGGAGAGTGGGAGCCAATGTTTAATATCCTTTGCTGGTATGATACGGGCACCTGGTATATTGTAACTTTTGCACGCGGCAGGCACAGACCTTCTTGTTATGATGCCGAGGGAGATGCAAACATCTTGCTTTCACCCGCTTCCGTTGATATGGGAGGGGTCTTTATCACACCTTTGGAGAAGGATTTTAATAAGATAAAGGCAGCGGATATTGAAAAAATCTTGGATGAAGTTGCCGTTACAAGAGACGTTGAACAGAAAATTATTGAGGGGATATTGTGTAAGCAGAATGTGCAAAGTGAGCATCAAGTAGAGTGACATTCAGATAAAATTATTTTAAAACATATTAATATTTTTTAGAACATGGAAAGAAGGCAACCGTTTGTGAGCGTGGGGATTATGCACGCGGATAAAATAAAATTCAAATTAAACGGGAACTATAAGCTGTCGGGATGCAAG
>JAQWEK010000158.1 GCA_028704975.1 Bacteroidales bacterium
CGCCACTCCGTGAATTTTAAGTGCGCTCTTGACCTCAGAATTATTAATTACTTTTGTACCCATCAGCTAGTTGAACCATGCCAGTGAGCCACAAAGATACAATAAATTTAAGAGAGAAAATATCTCTCTTGCCGGATGAGCCTGGGGTATACAGATTCCTTAATTCAGACGGCAAAATAATTTACGTTGGAAAAGCTAAAAATTTAAAGAAAAGAGTCAGACAATATTTTGTAGATCCGGACAGATTAAATGCAAAGACACAAGTTCTTGTGAGTAAAATTGCGGATTTACAGCATACTGTTGTAAGCAGCGAGCAAGATGCGCTTCTGCTGGAAAATAATCTTATAAAACAGTATCAGCCAAGGTATAATATTCTGCTAAAAGACAGCAAGAGCTACCCATGGATATGCATTAAGAATGAATCTTTCCCAAGAATGTTCATTACCCGCAGGTTGGTTAAGGACGGCTCTCTCTATTTTGGCCCTTATGGTTCCGCACTGTATGCACACCATTTGCTGGATTTATTCCATTCTCTGTTTAAGTTAAGGAGTTGTTCGCTAAAGCTTAATACAGAGGATATTAACAACGGGAAATTTAAAGAGTGTCTTAACTGGCATATAAAAAAATGTGCAGCTCCCTGCATAGGCAAAATATCAGAAAAAGAGTACAATACTCAGATTGAATACATTAAGAGTATCCTAAAAGGCAATACAAGCCCGTTGGTGAGAGAGTTTAAGGAGAAGATGAATAATGCGTCTGCGGCAATGAAATTTGAAGAGGCGGAAATTTACAAGGAAAGAATGCAAACTTTAAACGCCCACTATAACAAATCTCTGATTGTGCAGCCAACTCTCTCCAATATTGATGTCTTTTCTATTGTGTTTTCAGATTCCGGCGCTTATGGAAACTATATGAGAGTCAGCAGCGGATGTATTATTCAAACCATGAATCTGGAGTTAAAAACAAATATTGAGGAGAGCAAGGAGGATATGTTAACGCATTTTATATTAGACGTTTATGATATTCTTGAAAATGTCGGCACAACTCCCAATCCGGAAATTCTTGTACCTTTTGAACCGTCCGGAAAAATCTTTGGGGAGGACAAATATGTACATGTGCCGCTGCGCGGAGATAAATTGAACCTGCTGGAATTGAGCCGAAAAAACGCCACTGAATTTAAGTTCCAGAATTTAAAACAGGACGCCCTAAAAAACCCGGAACACAAGAGCGTATCTGTGGAGATGCTTAAAAAAGATTTGCATCTTCAAAACTCCCCGGTGCACATTGAGTGTTTTGATAACTCTAATATTCAGGGAACTAACCCGGTAGCCTCTTGCGTTGTTTTTAAAAACGGCAGACCAAGTAAAAAAGATTACAGAAAATTTAATATAAAGAGCGTTGTCGGAGCCAACGATTTTGCATCTATGTACGAGGTAGTATTCCGCAGATATTCAAGAATTTTGGATGAAGACGGGGAACTGCCTCAGCTGATTGTTGTAGACGGAGGAAAGGGACAACTGGATTTTGCATACAAAGCGTTGACAGATTTAAATCTGAATAAAAAAATCCCAATCATTGGCATTGCAAAAAGGCTGGAGGAGTTAATAGTGCCCGGTGACCCGACACCATTGTTTTTAGATAAAAATTCTCCCGGACTAAAATTAATTATGCAACTCAGAGATGAGGCGCACCGCTTTGGAATCACTTTCCACAGATTAAAAAGAAGCAAAGGTCAGATAAATTCAGAACTGCGCGATATTAAGGGAATCGGAGAAGAAACTGAAAAGAAACTTCTTCAAAGATATAAAAGCGTTGCAAGATTGAGAGAGATTTCCGCAGAGGAATTAACTGAGTTTGCGGGAGCAAAAGTAGCGCAGGCAATTAAATCCCATTTTGAGAACCATCTTTAATCTTCTGCTTTTCAGAAAATTTCTTTTCCAATACCGACTTCTCTGCCGCTTTTTTCCAAACAATATAACCGTTAATAGAGTTGGCCAGATAAAACAGCCACATTATAACCATCTCCGCAGACGCCTCTCCTCCTCTCATGTAGACCACAATCCACATGATAATACTCAGCGTATTAACAAATATCCAAATTGCCCATTGTTCCATATAAGTCATAACCATCAGAATCATAGCTATTACGGAGAGCACGGTGGTTGCCGAATCTTTAAACGGCTGAGGATCATTAATTGCCTTAAGGATAAAACCGCATGCAGCTACAAGAATAATACACGCTAGAATTAAATAAATTCTGTGTACTCGGGACATTTTAAGAGTACTGACAACCGTTTCATCTTTATTCCCCTTTTCATCTGTGCCGCCGCGCTTTTTCATCCATGAGAAAAATCCTATGAATTGCATGGGAAAATAATAAAGCGCATTAAGTGCAAAATCTCCGTATATCTTGTTTTTCAATGATATATATGCATACAGAGAAACATTTATCAATCCAAAAAAGTAATTGAAAATATTTCTTTTAGCACACAGCACATTGCATACAAGTCCGGTGACTCCGGCAACCGCACCAAGAAGACTGAACTGTGCGGCCGCGCCGCTTCCAAATTTAAGATACAGCCAGTAACCAAAATAAAAAATAATGGAACCGGCAATAATAATCCAGTCAAAAAGTTGAAGGGTGTTCTTATTAAAAAGTTTCATAATCAATCAAATGTAATGGAGAAAAGCAGCGCACCGTAATTTTGACCGGC
>JAQWEK010000159.1 GCA_028704975.1 Bacteroidales bacterium
TGACTCAAGAAATTATAGAGTTTGCCGATGGTCACAGAATTCCGCGTTTCTCTCCGTTCTTGATTCCCAAAATGATTGCCGATATGGCTTCCGGTTTGGTTTCCATCAAATACGGATTCCGCGGACCAAACTATGCAACCGTTTCCGCTTGTGCATCATCTTCTCATGCAATGTGCAACTCTTTTGATATCATGAGATTAGGAGAGGCGGACATAATAGTAACAGGAGGAGCTGAGGCCGCAATAGCAATTCCGGGAGTTGGCGGATTTAATTCTGCGCAAGCTCTTTCCACAAGAAATGATGACCCTAAAACCGCAAGCCGTCCTTTTGATAAAGACAGAGACGGATTTGTATTAGGTGAGGGTTCCGCAATACTTGTACTTGAGGAGTATGAGCATGCAAAAGCCAGAGGAGCAAAGATTTATGCAGAACTGGTAGGTTCCGGAATGACGGCAGATGCTTACCACATTACGGCTCCGCTTCCGGATGGCAGCGGTGCAGTTTGTGCAATGAAAATCGCACTTAAGTGCGCAGGTCTGGAGCCAAAGGATATAGATTACATCAACGTACACGGAACATCTACTCACCTTGGAGATATTGCTGAGTTAAAGGCAATTAAAGATGTTTTTGGAGAAGATGTTTACAGACTGAACATAAGTTCAACCAAATCTATGACGGGTCACATGCTTGGTGCTGCCGGAGCTGTTGAGGCTCTTGCCTGTATTCATGCAATAGATGACGGAATAGTTCCTCCTACAATCAATTGTCAGAATCTTGATCCTGAAATTGATCCAAAATTGAATTTGACTTTGAATAAGGCCCAGAAGAGGGAGGTTAGAGCGGCAATGAATAATACTTTTGGTTTTGGCGGTCACAATTCTTGCCTTGTCCTTAAAAAGATCTGTTCTGCCTCTCCATATCAAAACGAATGAAGATGAACAGCAGTATGCTGAAACTCAGCATACTGGATCCCCCATAGCTTAAGAACGGCAACGGAATACCAATCACAGGCATCAACCCCATAGTCATTCCAAGATTAATAAAGACATGCATAAAGAATATGGATGCCACGCAGTATCCGTATATTCTGGCAAAGTTATCCGGGTTCTTGTCGCTCAAGATAAGAATCCTTATTATGAGGTAAATATAGACGGAAATTAAAATCAAACTGCCGACAAATCCCCACTCTTCTCCAACCGTACAGAAAATGAAATCGGTACTTTGTTCCGGAACAAAATTGTATTTAGTCTGAGTCCCTCTCAAGTATCCTTTTCCAATTATTCCGCCGCTTCCTATTGCAATCTCGCTTTGATGAACGTTGTATCCTATCCCCTGCAAATCTTGATTAACACCAAGCAGGCTTTCTATTCTGGCGGTCTGGTGAGGCTGTAAAACGTTTGTAAAAATGAAGTTAACGGATATGATAAATAATGATGCTACCAAGAAGCTGGTTACCAGATATTTTGACGGGGTATCTCTTTTAATTATAGCGTCTTGCAGCCAGATAACAAGGTAAGGCAAAACAGCAATGAGCGCAATATATTCCGGCCGTATAATTGTTAGGAAACTCAAAAATTTTACCCTCAATATCATTGGAATACAGGCCATAAATATTAGCATTGGAAGTATGACCATAAAATTTCCCGGAATGTTTCTCTTTATTAATCCCCTTATTATTCCGGCCGCGGCAAAACAGCAAATAATTGCAACTAGGGGAGAAGAAACTATCGTGATGACAAATAGGGCAATAATGACAAATAAAAATGACAGTACCCAACCACTAAGTCCCTCTCTATAAAGGACAAAGATAAGTCCAAGGTAAACCAGCGCACTGCCCGTTTCTTTCTCCGCAATGATTAGCAGGATTGGAATTAAAATTATTGCAGCGGCCTTGAATGCATCTCTGATGTTAGCAAGTCTGAATCCGTATTTGCTCATTACGTATGAGAGCAGCAGTGCCGTTGTAATTTTAGAAAACTCGGCTGGCTGGAAGGCAAATGAGCCAAGGTAAAACCATGATTTGGAGCCATTTACTTCTTTGCCGGCAAAGATTACAACAAACAACAGCAGCACCATCACTCCATAGAGAACGGGAGAGAGCACGTCATAAATTTTTGGATTTATTATGTAGATTATAAAAATTGCGGCAACAAAGGAGATACACATCCATATAAACTGCATCCCGTATCTTTGAGTAATGTCAAAGATAATAGGGTGATCCTCAGTGAATACGGCGGAATAAATGTTTAACCAGCCAAAGATTACCAAGAACAGGTAAGACATCAGCAGTCCAAAATCTATTTTTCTATATATTGGTTGACCGTACATTAGACCTCTTTTTTATTTTATATGCCTTTTTTCTCCCGACAATTTTTTCGGCTCTATTCTTTCATAATATTTTTTGCCGGTGCTGTCTCTCTTTATAATGTATTGACCGGGAATCAGTTTGCGTCTTACGGGAACAAATTGCTGTGTGTTTGCCTTAATTATTTTCTCTTCAAGGTCTTTCCTTTTGACTGTTCCGTTTAAATATTTCTCTACCATTAATGATGCAACCGGGGCGGCCCAAGTTCCTCCAAATCCTGCGTTTTCTATATAAACGGCTACTGCAATTTTTGGATGATTGCGCGGGGCAAAACAGATGAATGACGCATTATCTTTTCCATGAGGATTTTGCGCTGTTCCGGTCTTTCCGCACAAGTCAATCCCGT
>JAQWEK010000160.1 GCA_028704975.1 Bacteroidales bacterium
CATACGTTATACTTGGAAACCCCTGCAGTTCTTGGAAAGTGTCTTACGGGAATTTGCTTCATCTTGCCTCCTTCCTGGAGTTGTATAAGCGCCGGAAAGAAGCGATGCATTCCCGTGAACATTGGAATCCTCTTGGCATAAGCCGTTTGCATAATTTTCAACGGGCATCCGGTGTCCTGCGCTCCGTCATGAGTGAACATTTTGCGGAAACCGTTTGCAAATTTAGACTGGAATTTTTTCCATCCGGAATCCTTCCTGCTTGCACGTATGCCCATAACAAGCGGATAGTTAATAATATATGGTAACAGTAAATTAAAGTCCTCCGGGGTCGTCTGCAGGTCTGCATCTATGTAGCCCACAAAATCTGAGAAGCAATTGTCAAATCCCGCTTTTATTGCTCCGCTGAGTCCTGTGCGGTGAGATAGTGAGATATAGAAGAAATTTCTTCTTTTAGAGCATTCATCTTTAATCAATTGCAGAGAATTATCTACAGAGCCGTCATTTACAAACAAAACGCATACGGAAGGCTCTTTGGAAAATTCCATGAACTTGCCAAGCTCTTCTGCAAGTCTGATGACATTTCCCTCCTCATTATAAACGGGGGATATTATTGTAAATCTGTATTTTGATGTCTGATTCATATCTCAAAAAATGTGCGCAAATGTAAGCATTAAAACTCAATTGCAGGCGTTATTCATTTCAAATGATTTAGTTATTTTTTTTTGGAACAAAATTAGCGTATTTTAGCCCTGTCTGTTTTGAGACAATGCCGGTGCATAATACAGCGGGATTGTACCAAAAATGAGGTGAGATGATATGCATCCATATGCAGTATCTTTCATGAATTATCATTTAAAAAATATTAAATTTGCCTTGTAACTGTAATGTCATGACAAACTCCGCACGCCGCTTTATGGCTTTGGCAATATGCTCGCTTTTCTGTGCTACAGAGGTCTTTGCCGTAAAAGCGGTATCAAATATAATAAAATTTAAGCAGCCGGATGGCAGCAGAATAGCCGTCAGACTATATGGTGATGAGCATTTTGGCTACAAAAAAATGCTTAACGGCTACATTGTGGCGGAGGGCGGAGACGGTTACCTGCATTATGCAAATTATAATTCCGGCCGTCTCTCTGTTTTAAGGGAGAGAGTTAAAGATTATTCTCCGGCTGCGGTAGCCGGCGCATCTTCCTCAATACCCGTAATGGTTTCATATGCACTAAGGAATGCAGAATTGATCAGAAACTCTGATTCCTATAAAGGGCGCGCCGCATCAAATTCTTCCGCTGTATTTGCGTTAAAATCTGTCGGGAGCAGTGGAAATATCAAAAAAACGGGTTCTTCCGGTAGCGTTAAGTCACTTGTGCTGCTTGTGGAGTTTTCAGACGTGAAGTTTGCCTCATCCTCCGCCAGGCAAAATTTTAGCAATATGTTAAATCAAAGCGGCTATTCCGTTAACGGAGCAACAGGTTCTGCCGCCGATTATTTTAAGGATAATCTTGGAGGCCGTCAAATAATTTTTGATGTTGCTCCCATTATAACGCTTTCAAATCCCGAGTCTTATTATGGGGCAGATAACGGTGGGGTTATTGATGCCGGTGTTACACAACTTGTAAAAGATGCGTGCGCTTCTGCCGGTTCTGCCGGGGTAGATTTTTCACAGTATGATTCTGACGGAGACGGAAAGGTTGATAACGTGGCAATCATTTATGCCGGATATGACCAAGCGGAAAGCGGAATGGCTGATGCAATTTGGGCACGTCAGGCAAGCGCAGACAATTTGAATATTACATATAACGGAGCAAAAATTTCATCTTACACGTGTTCCCCTGAACTTAAAGGAGACACCGGTGCCATTATGAACGGGATAGGGGTGTTCTGTCATGAATTCTCTCACTCTTTGGGCCTTATGGATATGTATGACACAAACGGAGAAGAGGAGGGAACCTCTCTCGGTTTATGGAAGACATTATCTATCATGGATATGGGCTGTTATTCAAACAACGGCAATACGCCTCCCTATTATTGTGCTATAGAGAGGGAGATGCTGGGGACGGGTGATGTCATAGATTTGGTCTCCGGAAAGGATTACTCTTTAACACCCTTAAGCGCAGGCAATTCTGCTCTTTATAGATTGAAATCTTCAACAGACGGAGAATATTTCTTATTTGAATGCAGGGGAACATCCGGCTGGGATAAATATATCGGTGGTAGCGGATTAATTGTATATCATGTGGATAAATCTTCAATTGTATATGGCGGCATAGCATCCTCAAACAGATGGGTTTACAACAATGTTAATACCTTTGCCGCGCACCCTTGCGCCTGTGTGCTTGCAAGTCCAAATGCATCTTTATCCGCTACCGGTGTTGCTTCCGTTTTTTATCCCGGAGCGCTTAACATAACGGAACTTGATGCTGACAGTTCTCCGGCCCTGCTGGATTGGAACGGGATGGAGATGGGCGTCACACTCTACAACATTAAATATTCATCCGGAAACCTTTCATTTAGCACCGCTCCGGCTCTTATTTACAGTGCAGATTTGCCAAAGGCCAGGAGTGGAAAGATAACTCAGTATCAGATAAATGCAAAGTTTTCCTGGACTCCCGACAGAACCTACTCCCCCTCTGAGGGCCATTGGAGAGTTTTGTGGGGGCTGCAGAGTGAAGAGGGATATTCCGGTTCCGGTACAACGGATACAACTTTT
>JAQWEK010000161.1:0-2090 GCA_028704975.1 Bacteroidales bacterium
TGCTGAATGTCCTCTACTTTAAGGACATAGGCAAGACGTACTTGGTTGACACCGGTGTTTGGTGTTGCGTAGAATCCTGCTGCAGGGGCTACCATTGTGGTTTCTCCGTTGTAGTTGAATTCCTCAAGCATCCACTTTGCAAATTTTTCTGCGTCGTCAACAGGAAGTGATGCCACTGTATAGAATGCTCCCATTGGTTTTGGAGTGAATACTCCGGGAATCTTGTTAAGCATGTCTATCATTACGTCACGTCTGTGGATGTATTCCGCCTTTACTGCCGCAAAGTACTCTTTTGGAGTGTCAAGTGCTGCCTCAGCCGCAATCTGCTCAACAACAGGAGAGCACAGGCGACTCTGTGCAAATTTCAACAAAGCTGCCATGATGTCTTTATTGCGTGATACAATGCATCCGATACGTGCACCACACATGCTATATCTCTTTGAAACCGAATCTAATAGAAGAGTATTCTGTTCTATACCCTTAAGCTGCATGCAGGAGAAGTGAGGAGTGTCTGAATAGCAGAACTCTCTATATACCTCATCTGAAAGCAGATACAGGTCATGTTTCTTTACGATGCCTGCAAGTTTCTCCAATGCGTCCTGAGTGTAAAGAGTTCCGGTGGGATTGCCCGGGTTGCAAATCAAGATTGCGCGGGTCTTTGGAGTTATGTATTTCTCAACATCTTCCATAGGCGGAACCTTAAATCCGTCCTCAATTCTTGTAGGAACCGGAACTAGAGTAACGCCGTTCTGAACTGCAAAAGCCCTGTAGTTTGTGTAGAAAGGCTCCATTACAATTACCTCATCTCCAGGGTTGCAGACAAGTGAAATTGCAAAATTAACAGACTCGCTGCCGGAAGTTGTAACAATAATGTCCTTAAAGTCTACATCAATTCCAAGGTTATTGTAATACTTGGCCAAACCTTTTCTATAGGACTCAATACCCGCTGAATTAGCGTAGGCCAAATTATTCAAATGAATGTTTCTGATAGCCTCCATAACACATTTAGGAGAGTCAATATCCGGCTGTCCAATGTTTAGGTGGAAAACTTTGACGCCTCTTTTCTTTGCGGCATCTGCGTAAGGAACCAACTTTCTAATTGGGGAAGCAGGAATATCTATTGCTTTTTTTGAAAGTGTTAACATGATAAAATTTATTTTTTATTTTTATTATTATTTAAACTAAAAGTGTTCTTAAATACTTTAATATTCAACATTTTACATCCCGACAGGTTATCCTCTTATATCATCACATCATCTCTCCCGGCCTGCCCGGCAAGCAATAAGCCTGCCGCATATTTTGTCTCAGCCTTGCAAAAGTGCATAAGCCAGCCCTTGACCCGGCAACTGCAGCTTGCCGTTTATTTTGTCTCAGCCAGAGACTGCATGAAGCCCTCAAGGCCTTTCTGCATCTGCTTTGTTGGCGCAGAGTAATTATTTACCAGTATTGCAAATCTGATAAGGCCTGCTTTGCCCGCTGTTTTTACGTAGCCTGCGTAACACTTTACGCTTGAGAGACTTCCGCTCTTTGCGTGTACTCTTGCAGCAACTACAGGATCAATATCGTCAAGCACATTATCTAATGTTCCGACTCCCGGATATGGCAGACTTTCAAAGAATTTCTGGAACACATCCTGCTTTGCCATCATGCCGTAGTATCTGCAGAAAAAGTCCGTAGAAACATAATTTTCCCTGGACAGTCCGCAACCGTCAGCGCTTGTAAATCCCTTATCATCAACTCCGTACTGCTTCAACAATTTATGAATGCAAGGAAGAGATGAACGGTAGCTTCCTACTCCGGTCATCTTTTTTCCAATGGTCTTTAATATTGTCTCTGCATAAAAATTATTGCTTATATGATTCGTAACCTTTACAATCTTCCAAAGTTCAGGGGAATATGTTGTTTTAATCAATCTCAAGCCGCCATCTCCGGCAGCACCAACACCAGTATTTCCGACATCAGTTCCCTTGCCAACAGACTGGAAATCAGCTTCTGAACAGCTCAACACACCGTCATCTTTGCGGGCATCCTCAATGGAAATCACGCTAGCCGGGACGGAAACGCCGTTGGCAACCAAGTAATCATGGAAA
>JAQWEK010000161.1:2100-2694 GCA_028704975.1 Bacteroidales bacterium
CGAACATGTCATCATCGCCGAAAAGCTGTACCAAGAAAGTACTTCGAATGATCTTGGCGAAGTGCAATTGCTCTTGGATAGTCTTCCTGAGCTGTCTCTTGAGGAGATCGACATTTCAACCAAATTAGCCGGAAGAGATATTTCGGCTCCTTTTTTTATAAACGCAATGACTGTCATCTTTGCGGGCATCCTCAATGGAAATCACGCTAGCCGGGACGGAAACGCCGTTGGCAACCAAGTAATCATGGAAAGCGTAGCCGCAGGTCAAGTATGAGAACTTATTTGAAATGCCGTAAGAAACAGTATCCCTGTCTATCCCGACAGTTCCTTCAAATACTCCTACAGGCTCTATATCAGACACATAGAATGCGCTTCTGTCACCGCTTTTTGCAGGACCCGTCGTGATATTATTAATAATTTTTACTCCCGGTGTAAATGGAGAGCCCATCACTACTCTGGCCGGTGCTCCTACAGTTTTGCCGGGTATTATTTTTACCTGCTGCACGTCTTCGCCAAATGCAAGGCCGCAAGGTGCACTGCCATAATCAGTTCCAAGGTCATCCCAGCACCATGTTCCCGGCATCTGCTCCCTTT
>JAQWEK010000162.1 GCA_028704975.1 Bacteroidales bacterium
TGCATGACGGAAATCCGCAACTGGACTTATGGCATACGGCAAAAGTTGTTGCAAAGTTTTTTAATAATCCCAATGTCCCGATAGTTATTTCTAATGCTTGTATTTCCGGCATTGTTGCATCTATTGTGGCAAAGAGGGTTATAGAGAACGGAATGTATGACCGTGCGGTGGTTATTGGTGCTGACGAGGTTACGCGTTTTGTGATTTCCGGATTTTCTTCTTTTAAGGCGCTATCTTCCAAGATGTGCAGGCCGTTTGATGCAAAGAGATGCGGATTAAATTTGGGAGAGGCTATAGGTACGATAATTTATGAGAGGGCGGGTGCCGCAGGGGGCAAACAAATTGTGCTGGACAGCGGAGCGATTACGGATGATGCAAATCATATTTCCGGTCCGTCAAGGACGGGAGAAGGTTTGTACCGCGCTTTAAATGAGTGTATTGAGGCTGCAAAAAAAACAGGTGCCGATTCTTCTGAAGGAAAATTGGCATTTCTTAATCCTCACGGAACCGCAACTGTTTACAATGATCAGATGGAGAGTATTGCCATTTCCCGTGCCGGACTTAGTTCGGTTCCTGCATTCTCATTAAAAGGTTATTACGGCCATACTCTTGGAGCATGCGGAGTTGTTGAAACTGTTCTTTGCGCTCATTTTCTTAAAGAAGGAGAGATTCCCGCCTCCTATGGCTATACAGGACCGGGTACGGAACCGTTCCCAAATATAATATCGGAGAGAATGAAAATTAACGGCTCGTCATGTTTAAAATTTGCTTCAGGTTTTGGCGGATGCAATGCCGCTATAAGATTATCTTACAGAATGTTAAATGTTAATGACATGTCTGCGTCAGAGGATACCAAGTCTGTTGAAAAAGTGAGGGAGATTATAGATGGGGCAAAGTATGCAACGGCTGTTGGCGGACTGGATAAATCTGCTGATTACGGTTTGTATATTAATAAGTATGAGCATATTAGACTTAAAGGAGCTGAAGGAGGAGATTATGCCGCAAGTAATGTTGTAAAGGACGGACTTGATGTTTTATACAGGAACAGCGGTATGGATTATCCTAAGTTCTTTAAGATGAATTTAATGTGTAAGGCAGGCATATTGTTGGTTGACAGGCTTATAGGAAGTCCGGAAGAGGATGAAAAAACTGTCGGGAAAAAAAATCAGGAGAATACCGCGTTGATTTTTATGAATCGCTCTTCCTCTTTGGATACAGATGTGAATTTTCAGGAAACCATAAAGAGAGATAAATTCTTCCCGTCCCCGTCTTTGTTTGTTTACACTTTGCCAAATATAGCAGCGGGGGAAATTTGCATCAGATATAAATTTTACGGGGAAAATACCACGTTTATTAAAGAGAAATTTTCTGCCGGGAGATTGGTTGCGTATATCGCCGGATTATTTAAAGAAAATGTTACTCAGAGAGTTATTCTTGTATGGGATGAGTGTACAAAAAACTACGCAGATGTTTTTGGTGCCGTCATTACTCCAAAAGAGGTGCCCGTAGAGGGCAAATTTAATCTCCAAAATCTTACAGATTTCTACATTAAATGAGTAAATTGCACCCTTAAACTATCAAGAAAGAGATGGAAGATTTGATTAATCAGTTGAAGGGGCAGATCATTGAGTCCCTAAATCTTGACGGAGTAAAGCCTGAGAGCATTAAGAGTGATGCCCCTTTGTTTGGCGACCGGGGCATGGGGCTTGATTCTATTGATGCTTTGGAGCTTATTGTTCTTATGGAAAAAAATTACGGGATTAAGCTCAAGGATCCCAAGATGGGCAAGCAGATTTTTTCCTCCGTTCAAACTATGGCGGAATACGTAGAAAAAAACAGGAAATTCTAATGTCCCTGAGGGTTGTCATAACGGGAGCCGGAGTTATTTCTGCTGTCGGAGCCGGAGTGGGGCGAACCAAAGATTCTCTGCTGCGAGGCTACTCCAATATGCAACCTCTCAAGTATTTGGATACTATCCATACGGATATTCCGTGTGCGGAAGTCCCTTATAGCAATGATGATTTAAAAGGCATTTTGGGTCTGAGCGGTGATGTTTTGATTACAAGATCTGCCCTGCTTGGCATTTGTGCTGCGCGTGAAGCTTTGGAAATGGCCGGTTTAAGCAATTCCGCTATTGCTGCCTCATTCCCGGATAGGAATATAAAAGTTGCATTTCTTAACGGGACTACCGTTGGGGGTATGGACGTTAGTGAGTTATACTATCGGGATTTTCTTAATAATGACTCTAAGAATCAGTTTATTCATTTGCACGGGAGCGGAACTACGACTCTATCCATAGCTGAACGTACAGATGTAGATTATTGTTATGTTGATACTTTGTCCACCGCATGCAGCGCTGCGGCAAATGCAATAATTATGGGGGCGGATTTGATTAAGTGCGGCAGGGCTGATATTGTGGTAGCAGGCGGCTGTGAGTGTATTACAAAGTATCATCTTAATGGTTTTTACTCTTTGATGATACTGGATACAAAGCCATGCCGGCCATTTAATGCAGACCGTTCCGGACTTAATCTTGGAGAGGGCGCTGGCTTTATAGTCCTTGAAAGTGAGGATATAGCAAAGATGCGAGGTGCAAAGCCGGTTGCAGAATTAACGGGGTATGCTAATGTTTGCGATGCTTTCCATCAGACGGCAATTTCTCCGGGAGGTGACGGGGCTGTGATTGCAA
>JAQWEK010000163.1 GCA_028704975.1 Bacteroidales bacterium
CTACGTTGGTTTGTTAATATTTTGCCTGCTTCCGTTTACAATACTAAGGAGACTTAGGAGAGCTTTAATATTCCAGAACTACCCGCTTAAATAGATTGGAGATGAAAGAGTTCAGAAGACAATATTTACAAAATGCCGTTAGACAAATGACTACCATTTTTTGGAATGAAGTTATTAGGATTTTTACGGATAGCGGTGTAATGTTGATATTATTTATTGCAGGACTGGGTTATCCTCTCCTTTACAGTTTTGTATATTATCAAGAGTCCGTGAGTGACATCCCCGTGGCGATAATAGATAATGACGCCTCCGCCTACAGCAGAAAATTTTCCAGAGAACTGGATGCCACAAAAGAGGTGCAGTTAAGGCGTTGCATAAATATGAATGAGGCTGAGTATTTAATGGGGCGCAGAAAAGTTCATGCAATTATTGTACTCCCGAAAGATTTTGAAAAAACCGTCTTGGACGGGCAGGAGCAGGCAACCGTCTCTGTATATGTGAATATGACCAGCTTTTTTGTCTACAAAAGTGTGGCTTTTGCAATAAACTTCACAATGCTGCAGGAGAATAAAGATATAGAAATACATCGGTATGAAGCGGCGGGGCAAACACAGCAACTCGCCCTCCAAAGTGCAGACCCTGCTCCGTATGAGGCTCAATTTCTGTTTAATCCCGGTAACGGATTTGCAAGTTTCTTTGTACCGGGTGTTATGATTTTAATTATTCACCAGCTGCTTTTCCTGGGAATAGGAATGCTTGCCGGCACAGTCAGAGAAGAGAATAAAAATCACAAATTATTTGAAAATCAGATAGACAAAAAAAGGATATACAGAGTAATTTTTGGAAAAGGTCTGGCCTACTTTTTAATATACGCTATCTTTTCCGCCTACATTACCGTACTGATACCCAGATGGTTTGGCTTGCCGCATCTTGCAAGTCCATGGGATATCTACAGGCTGCTGCTGCCATTCTTGCTTGCAGTAATATTTTTCTCGCTTACATGTTCTGTTTTTATCAAAAACAGAGAGACCGGCATGGTTATGTTCCTATTCTTCAGTGTTATATTACTGTTCCTGAGCGGTGTCACATGGCCCCAGAGTAACTTCCCGAAATTCTGGAAATATTTTTCCTACATGTTTCCGGCAACATTCGGCGTTCAAGGATACCTAAAACTCAATACATTCGGAGCCGAATTAGGCCAGATACTGCCGGAATTCATAGCCTTATGGACGCAGGCCATCGTCTATTTCATAACCGCCTGCTTCTCATTCAGGTATATCAACAAGTAAATTTTATTTAGATTTCTTTTCGGCAGTCATCGCGGCATTGAAGCAGTGGCGACACAGGGGCTCGTATTTGTCCTGTTCTCCCAGCATTACAAGTTTGTCTCCCCCGGAGATACGGTGGGAGTGATGAGCTGGTTGTCCACACTTGACGCAGATTGCATGAACTTTTGTAACATGCTCTGCCACAGCCATCAATGCAGGCATAGGACCAAAGGGATTACCAAGATAATCCATATCCAAGCCGGCGCATATTACACGCACTCCGCTATCAGCCAGCCTATTACAGACATCAACTATTCCGTCATCAAAAAATTGAACTTCATCAATGCCAATTACATCTACATCTGTCGCAAGCAATAAAATATTTTGTGAAGAATCCACATTATTGGACTCAATAGAATTCCTGTCATGAGACACAACGTCCTTATCTGAATAGCGGACATCTATGGCAGGCTTGAAAATTTGCACCCGTTGATGCGCAAAATTAGCTCTCTTTAAGCGCCTTATGAGCTCCTCTGTCTTGCCGGAAAACATAGAACCGCAGATGACCTCAATCCATCCCGCCATATTTGTTCTTTCTTCAAACATTTTACTAATTTTGTGATATCCTAATTAGGTCTAACAAAGGTATTAAAATTATGGAAGAGAAAAAAGGACTTCTGGCTGAACTTGGCAAAGTGCTGGAGGGATATGATTCCACGGAAGATATTGTTAAACAGAATGTTAGCAATTGCATGCAAAGTTTTTCAAAAGAGCTTGGGAAGCGCCTGAAGGAGATTGAGAAACGGCTGGATGACATTGAGGGCAAGCTTGATAAGATGAACAATGGTACTCATGCCGGCGACATCAATGCCACAGGGCGGAAAATATCTTCAGCGGCAGAGGAAATTCCTATTCCGGAAGAAGAAATTCCAATACCTGTAGAGGAGGACCTTAATGAGGTCTCGACAGATTCTGAATTGAGTGCAGAGGAGGAAGCGGCAGAGGAAGAGGAAAAGGAAGCGGAAGCAGCGCAAGAGAATGAGGACACAGCGCAAGAGAATAAAGCAGAGGAAGAAAAACCTGTCGAGAAAAAAGAAGATAAGGGCAAACCGGACTGGTATGACTGGGAGGTTGATTACCCGGCCGATTATGTTGATGATCTGATTGACAGCATGGGGCTTAATGATAGAATGCAATTTATCAATGAGCTGTTTAATGGGAAAGAAATTGAATTTGAGAATGTTATGGAAGAGATAGATAATATCGGGAACTTCAAAAAGATTGTTTGGCACTTGAGAGAGGAGTATCCGCAGTGGGATGAAACAAGCGATATTGTCTACAGATTTTACATGCACATCCGCAGAAAATACGATATCAAAAAG
>JAQWEK010000004.1 GCA_028704975.1 Bacteroidales bacterium
GGAGCGGGACTTCAATGGAGACAGGGAAATGGTTTTGTTGTCGGTTATCCGACCTGTACTTCTACCGACGAATATTTGACGTTAGGTGCGAATCTTAAGGCAAATATCTATAAGGGATTGACTATTACGGCGGAATATACAAGGGGCAAATTGAATTATGAGAATAAAACGGTGTACCAGCCGGTGTATGTTGCAAATTGGTGGAGTTCGTATTCCCCTGTTGTTGCTCTTACTTCTACAAGCAGATTAGCAAATACATGGGTTAAAACTACATCAAATACATTCAATACTTATGTAGATTATAACTATAATTTGCTTGAAGATCACCATTTTGCCTTCAAAGCAGGTATGAATACAGAAGATTATAAATACGATATGAACTACTTGCGTTCAGACGGTGTTCAGAATTATAATCTTCCTGTCATGGGGTTAACTGATAGTAAGAATGCAAAGGCATATGTTGATGAGTCCTTAAGAGATAGGGCTTCCGCCGGTTTTTTTGCCCGTGTCAACTATGATTACAAAGGAATTTATCTGCTTGAACTGAATGGACGTTATGATGGTTCTTCTCTTTTCAAGGAGGGTGATAAATGGGCCTTCTTCCCATCGATGTCCGTCGGTTATAGAATTTCTCAGGAAAAATTTTGGGACCCTATCAAAAAATACGTTTCCAACCTGAAGATTCGCGCCTCATACGGCTCGATCGGTAACCAGAATATATCTTCATCTACCAATTTTTATCCATTTATGTCACTTATCAATCCGTATACTACAGGCTGGATCGTAAGCGACGGCACTTTTGCCACAAGTACAGGTATGCCAACAATTATCGGCAAGAACATGACTTGGGAAAAGATCAGGACTCTTGATTTCGGTTTTGACGCCGGATTCCTTGATAATGAGTTGAATGTCGTATTTGATTGGTATCAGCGTAAAAATGTCGGTATGCTTGTTGATCGTAATGCGGTTGTTGATTATGGTGGTTTCCCAAATCTACCTCAAGAAAATAGCGGGGATTTAAAGACAACAGGATGGGAACTACAGATTGATTATAACCACTCGTTCAATAAGGATCTTTCTGTTTATGCAACTTTTACACTATCAGACGCAACTTCCAAAATAACTAAATGGAATAGCAGTGTAGGCAAACTTCAGGATTATTATGAGGGAAAGCAGATCGGTGAAATATGGGGCTTTGAGACTGACAGATATTGGACAAGTGCAGATGATGCTGCCACAATAAAAGCTTGGCAGGGGAACTTGCAGAAAAATGGTTTTGTTTATACATCGGGAGATATAAAGTACAAAGATTTAGATGGTGATAAAAATGTAAATACCGGAGAAGGCACCATATATAAGCATGGGGATTTGAAGAGGATAGGCAATACAACGCCTAGGTATGAATATAGTTTACGTATTGGTGCGGCGTGGAAAGGCATTGATGCCGAGGTTTTGTTCCAGGGTGTTGGTAAGCGTGATATGTGTTCTTATTCTTCTTTGTTCCTGCCTTTGGCAGAGGGTTCTCAAATGAATGTTTTTACTAATCAATTGGATTACTGGACGGAAAACAATACAAATGCAAAGTTCCCGCGTCCCTATTTTGGCGGTCAGGTAGGTAGTTCTCAGAATGGCCTTCCTTATGGTGGTATTAATGATTATTATCCTCAGACCAAGTATCTTCAGAACTTGGCTTATTTACGTGTTAAGAATGTTACAATTGGTTATACCGTTCCTGCTAAGTTATCGGCAAAGGCATTTTTACAGAAAATACGTGTATATGTCAGCGCACAGAATTTATTTACATTTGATCATATTGATGGTGTAATGGATCCTGAATTAACAGGAGGGTGGAATACTGCAAGTGGGATTGATAGTCATTTTGCAGGTAAGGCTATGCCGTTCAATCGTCAGTGGTCTTTCGGCGTTCAGGTTACATTTTAATTAATCAAAAAACATAAGAATATATGAAAAATAATTTTTTTGCATTAGTTGCTATTGCCGGTCTTTCTTTCAGTTTGTCCGGTTGTAGTGATTATTTGGATAGAACTCCGCTTGATGCAAATTCAGATGCAACTAATTGGACATCGGAGGCTTCCATACAAACTTTTGCATGGGGGCTGTATAGTGTCTTTGATGCTTACAGTTATGGTAATGGTTGGACAAGGGGGCAGTATCATGGAGAAGGTATTACAGATGATTATAATTCCGATAGTTTTGCACCGTTTACACAGAATGTTCCTAGTTCTTCGTCTTCTTGGAGCACCCCTTATGATTATATCCGTAGGGCGAATGTAATGTTGAACCGCATTAACAGAGTACCTGGTCTTACGGGGGCAGCTAAAGCTCATTGGAGGGGAGTTGCGCGTTTCTTCCGCGGTATGGAGCACTTTGAGCTTGTTAAGACTTATGGTGATGTTGTTTGGGTTGATACGGAGATTGATATTGATGATGCAATTGCTCTTGGAAGATCTCGCGATGACCGTGTTACTGTTATGAAAAATGTTTGTGCAGACCTTAAGGCAGCGGCTGATAGTTGCTACGCTCCCGGTGTGTCAGGCAAGAATACTGTTAATAGTATGGTTGCTAATGCTCTTCTTGCTCGTGTGGCTTTGTTTGAGGGTTCTTGGCAGAAATATCATGCCGGCAACACAGACAACGCAAAATATTTTTACGACATTGCTAAGACAGCTGCAGGAAAAATCATTTCTAGCGGTTTATACTCTATTAACGGGGATTACGATGGCTTGTACACCTCTGATAATTTATCCGGTAGAACGGATGTGATTTTATACGATGTCTATTCTGAGCAATCCTCCGGTGGAAGTGTTAATAAGGGAAATAGTGTTTATGGTTGGGATATTTCATCAAGTCCTTCTTGGGGCATAACAAAGAGCGCTATTGAATCGTTCGCGAATGCGAATGGTCTTCCGATATATATGGACACTTATAGCGACGCGACGGTTGAACAGGTGATTAGGAACCGTGATGCTCGTTTGTCCATTTCTGTTGTTGATACTCTATTATGTCCTGTAGGAATACCGTTTACAGACGGAATAGTTTCTTCTACAGGCTATTGGGTGCGCAAATATGTCCCTTGGGAGAGAAAAGATGCAAAAGAGAAGGTAGCAACATGGAATGCTCCTTACAATGATACTGATGGTCCAATCTTTACTTATGCTGAGGTTCTTGAAAATTATGCTGAGGCTGCAGCAGAACTTGGTACGGTTGGTGGTACGGCCATTACGCAAGCTGATCTTGATAAATCGGTAAATATTCTGCGTGTTCAGCACGGTAAAATTCCTGGATTTACTTTGGTAGGAACTACAGCGGTTGCTGTCAACGGCACAACTATTACGGCTGATCCAAAGAATACGACTGGTGTGAGTGTTCTTCTTTGGGAACTCAGAAGGGAGCGTAGAAGCGAGCTTATTTGCGACGGCTTCCGTTATAGAGATTTGATGAGGTGGAAAATGGGCAATTACCTGGATTTTTCCACTACTCCAGATTCTTACAAGGGAGCGACTTTAGCAGCAATAAAGACTTACTATGATGCTCATACCACACTTACAGGGGAGGCTAAAACAAATGATTGGAATCATGTCTTAAGCAGTAATTTCTGGTCTCCCGACGGGTATAAGGCATCCTATAATATTAATTCGGTATCCCGTGTTTGGGATGATAAGTATTATTTGGAACCTATTCCTTCCGGGCAAATTACATTGGACCGCAATTTGACTCAGAACCCTGGTTGGTAGTAGAGATTTTTCAACTGTTTAAGTTGAAGTAGATTATAAAAAGGGGCAGCAATAGCTGTCCTTTTTTTTTTATATTTGCGCTTATCCGACGGAGACATCTGTCGAGACCTAAAAATTAAAAATTAATAAATTACAATACTATGTTTACAAAGGCAGTTTACGCAGCAAGACGTCAAAGACTTGCAAAGGATGTTGCAAAGGGAATTATTTTGATTCTTGGCAACAGTGAGGCTCCGGCAAATTATCCGGATAATTGTTACACCTTTAGGCAGGACAGCAACTTCTTGTATTTCTTTGGGTTGAATGACCCGGATTTGGCTGCGGTAATTGATGCGGAGACAGGAGAGGAGATTCTTTTCGGAGATGATGTTTCTATAGATGATATCATATGGATGGGGCCGCAGCCTTCAATTGCAGATAAGGCCGCAAGCATAGGTGTCAAGAAATCAAAAAAATATGCAGATTTGCATAAATATTTGGTTTCTGCAAAGAGTGCAAAAAAAGAGATACACTTTACACCCCCTTACCGGTATCATAATATGATTTTGCTTAATTCTCTTCTTGGACTCCCGATAGATTCTCTTAAGAAAAAGGCTTCTGTGACTCTTATTAAAGCTATTGTGGCTCAGAGAATTGTAAAGGACAAGTATGAGATAGAGGAAATTGACAAGGCGTGCAATATCGGTTATGCCATGCACTATACGGCAATGAAGCTTGCAAAACTTGGAATGGTCGAACAAGAACTTGCTGGACTTATGGATGGCATCGCAAGGCAGCACGGTTCTATGGTTTCTTTTGCAACGATACTCTCACAGAACGGGGAGACGCTGCACAATCACACTCACAACCAAATACTTACAAAGGACAGGCTGATAGTTATTGATGCTGGTGCGGAGAATAATATGAACTACTGTTCAGATAATACCCGTACAATTCCAAGCAGTGGAAAATTTACTCAGCAGCAAAAAGAGATTTACAACATAGTTTCGGACGCAAATAATTTAGCTCTTAAAATGGCAAGACCGGGCATCACTTATTTGGAAGTTCATGTTGCGGTTTACAGATTATTTGCAGAGAGGCTTAAAGAACTTGGACTTATGAAAGGAAATGTAGATGAGGCTGTTGCAAACGGAGCCCCTGCATTGTTCATGCCTCACGGCCTTGGCCACAACATGGGTCTGGATGTTCATGATATGGAGGATCTGGGAGAAGATTATGTTGGCTATGGCAGCGCCGCAAAACGCAGCAAACAGTTTGGTCTTGCATCATTAAGAATGGCACGCAAACTTGTTCCGGGAAATGTAATCACAGATGAACCCGGTATTTACTTTATTCCGGCCCTTATAGAGAAGTGGAAGAAAGAGAAAACAAATGCTCAGTTCATAAATTTCTCAAAGCTTAAAGATTATTATAACTTTGGAGGAATTCGCCTAGAGGATGATGTTCTCATTACTACCGACGGCTGCAGACTCTTGGGTGCCAAGAGGTTGCCTATTACCGTAAAGGATGTTGAGAGAGAGATGAAGGATAACAATAAATAGGGGATAAAAGAAAAATATTTATCTTTAACACCGGTTTAACGTTTTGAAAAATTCTTCAGAAAACAATTGTTATCCTGACTCATGCGTATCGCAAAAATTTTTTTCCTGGATTTTTACGGTATTGCTGTTTTTATCTCCCAATGTTTACGGGCAAAAGGTAACTGCTGTAAAATCAGCAGGATACGCTGAAACAGAGCATCACGGAATAGATGCATATTCCAGAGATGAACATGCGTTTGGGAATAATTACATGAACACCGGTAAACCCGTGCTTGTTATATCTTCTTACAATCCGGAGACAAGTTCTGTTACAAACGCATTATTGAGCTGCAAGCAAACTTGTGATTCTTTGCGTATTCATAATACTCTTGTAATTGAGAGCATGAATTGCAAAAATTTTGGAGAGGTCTTTGCCTATCAGAGAAGATTTAGCAGAATTCTAGACAAGTATACGGATGTCAACGGTAATCTGACTGTTGCAGCAGTTGTTCTATTGGGCCAGGAGGTGTGGGCGACCTATCTCTCTCAGCCGTCAGACAGAATAATAGGTGTTCCCGTTGTTTGTGCAATGATGAGTTACAACAGCATAAAACTTCCAAAAGAGGGAACAGATCTTTCCACATGGATGCCGGAGCCAGTTTATCTTACGGACATAAAAAACCGGAAATGCGTAATGTTGGGAACTGTGTATAACTATGATATTGAGAAGAATATAACTATTATAAGGAATCTTTATCCAGGGGTTAAAAATTTTGCTCTTCTTACAGATAATACTTTCGGAGGAGTTGTAATGCAGGCTCATGTGCGTAAGGTTTTTGAAAAGCACAAAGATCTACAACTGATTTTACTTGACGGAAGGACAAAAGACAGTAAAGAGATAGAATCTGCAATAGCCTCTCTGTCACCTGCAAACAGCGTTCTATTGTTGGGAACATGGCGTGTGGATAAGAATGAATCTTACTATTTGCCTACCGATGTCTATTCTCTGTCTTCTGCAAATAAAAAACTTCCTGTATTTTCATTGTCTTCTATTGGCATGGGTCAATGGGCAATAGGCGGTTACTTTCCAAAGTATAGGAATCAGGGAAGGGACATAGCGCAGGGTCTTGTAAAAGTTTTAAACGGTGAATATTCTGAACCGGGCATATATTTTGATCAGATCCCCAATGGCGTACAATATGATGCTCAGGCCTTTGGGGAATTTAATATCGATAAGAGGCTTGCAGAGAAAAAATCGAAGTTTATAAATGACGTTAATTATTTACCGGAACGTTACCGCAAATGGGTTGATTTAATTGCCGTTGCTCTTACTGTTTTTATTATTGCATTCATTTTTATTTTAACACTGCTTTATAAAACGGAGCGTCTTAATACTTCCCTTAAAGTTTCACACAGAGATAACAAGCTGATTCTGGACAACATAGGCGAGGGTCTGATATTTATAGATGCGGATCACAATATTCTTTGGGAAAACTGCAGCACTATGAAGGGTATGGAGGATTTCTCAGATTGGAAGATAGGAACAAATTGCTTTAACTCTAAAATAAGAGATATTAATTGTGAAACGAATTGTCCAATTTTGACCCACTCCTTTGACGGTTCGCATACATCCAGAGAGATAATCCACAAGGAGGCCCGCACTTATCAGATGTATTATAATTCTATTTATAATCCCGACAGTAAAGAATATATCGGTACCGTTATCAGAGTAGAGGATGTTACTGATAGAGAGACTCAAACGGCTGAACTGAGATTGGCAAAGGCAGCGGCTGAGTCTGCAGACAAGATGAAGAGCCAGTTTATTGCAAATGTCAGCCATGAGATTAGAACCCCCTTGAATGCAATTAACGGATTTGCGGAACTATTGATGGATGAGGATGTTACGTCGGAAGACAAAAAAATGTACAAAGGCATCATGCAGTCCAATACCAAGCAACTTTTGAATTTGGTTAATGATATATTGAGTTTGTCTAAGATTGAGGCGGGGACTCTTGAATTCACTAATGAGTATATAGATTTGAATGAGCTTGTGAATTCTTCCTATAGCGAATTTGCACTTGATGCAAAAGCAAAGACCGGAAGATTTGCAGATAAAAATATAGAAATGCAGCTTGACATTCCTGCTGAGACTTGCAAGATAATCTCAGACCCTGCAAGGCTGAGGGAAATCTTTACAAATCTCATGGTTAATGCCGTTAAGTTTACAAAAGAAGGGCATATCAAAGTGGGATTCCGTGAGAGGGAGAAAGATGTCTGTTGTTTTGTTGAGGATACCGGAAGGGGAATCCCCGATGACCAAAAGCAAAAGATATTTGACAGATTTGTAAAACTGGACAACTACGTAGAAGGCACCGGATTAGGTCTTTCTATCTGCATGCAGATTATCAAACATTATAATGGTCAGATGGGGGTAAATTCAGAGGTTGGCAAGGGCTCCAATTTCTGGTTCATTTTGCCAAAACAATAATTTGTTGTACCCAGGGCCGGGGTCGAACCGGCACAGATTTAACTCCACTGGTGTTTGAGACCAGCGCGTCTACCAATTCCGCCACCTGGGCATTTTACCGTGCAAAGCACGTGATTGTCTCAAACAGGCTGCAAAGGTAATAAAAAAAGGGAGATTGAAAAATCCCACTTTTTATAAATCTTTTTTACTGCTAACTATTTATTAATAGTTAAAAACGATTGTCTTTTTAATCTCCGGATTAATGCTGTTTGCAACAGGGCAAGTTCTTGCAGCAGATTCAATTAGACGCTTCTGCTGGTCTGTGTAATTATTGCCTTTTGGGAACGTAATATTTAGTTTAAGCTCAACAATGCGTCTTGGTGCCGTCCCCATAATTTTCTCAGTCTCAATGGTTGTTCCGTCTATGTTAAACCCGTAACTCTGGGCGGAAACACCCATGATGGTTAGCATGCAGCAGCCTAATGCACTGGCCAGCAAATCGGTAGGGGAAAAACTTTTCCCATTGCCATGGTTATCCAGGGGAGCGTCCGTGAAAATTTTTGCTCCCGATAGTTCATGAGTAACCTCACTTCTGAGGTTTCCCTTATAGATAGTTTTCATTTTAGTCATACTTAATACTCCTTAAGTAATTATCAGTAATATTTATTTTTTATTCTCTTTCTTTTTACTCTCTCTGTTCTCCAGAAATTCCTTCTCAAATTTTTCCCTCAGTTCTCTTATAGAATTTCTAATGTCCAAAATATTATCATATACTACAGCTGTTATATACTGTCTATTAGGCTTTTGTATAATCTCTCCAATTAATGTGGCGCTAGTGCAGCTGTTGATTTTCACATCTACATAATCCCCCGGTTTGATATTTACGGCGGTCTCCTTTTTGCCGTTTGCCAAAGTCTGAGGTACGTCAAAGACACACATCTTGTTTTGCTGAGTGCGTCCTGTCATTTGTTTATCAGAGCGTTTTGAGAAGCCCTCCACAAGAACTTCATAAGTTTCTCCAACGTCTTTTTTATTGGACATAAGGGAGAATGAACTTTGCAGTTCTATAATTTCATTTAGTCTTTTGGTTTTTTCAGCTGCAGATATGTCGTCCTTAAACTTCCTGGCCGCCAGTGTATTAGGTCTTTGAGAATATTGGAACATGAAGGCTCCGTCAAAGCCCACTTCCTTAAGAAGTGAGAGTGTTTGTTTGTGATCTTCCTCTGTCTCTCCGCAGAATCCCGCAATGATATCTGTTGTGATTGCACAATCCGGAAGGACTTCTCTTATATCGGCAATTTTCTGAAGGTATTCTTCTCTGGTGTATTTCCTGTTCATCTTCTGCAGCATTGCGTTGCTTCCGCTTTGTACCGGAAGATGAATATGATTGCAAATATTTGAATACATGGCCATTGTATAGAGAACGCCCTTTCTTATATCCTTAGGATGATTGGTCTGAAAACGTACTCTTAGATTTGGGTCCACAAGTGCAACAAGCTCCAGGAGTTGGTAAAAACATGTTGTGTCTGTGGGGTCATCCGGATTGGTCCACTGGTATGAATCAACATTCTGACCAAGCAGGGTCACCTCTTTGTATCCTTGTTTGAATAACTCTTCTGCCTCATGAACAATGCTTTGAGGGTCTCTGCTTCTTTCTCTTCCGCGTGTATAGGGTACAATGCAGTAAGAACACATGTTGTTGCATCCCCTTGTAATAGAGATGAATGTGCTTACACCATTGGTGTCTGTCCGCATGGGATTGATGTCTGCATAAGTTTCTTCCGGGGAGAGATTGGTGGCGGAGATTTTTTCTCCGTTATCTATAATGGCTTTTATGACATCAGGCAAATTTCTATATGTGTCCGGCCCTGCAACAAAATCAACGGCAGGATTTTCCAGCAGTTTTTCCTTTAGTCTCTGGCCCATGCATCCAAGAACGCCAATCACAGGACCACGTTTTTCGGAGCCGTCGGGAGCTTTAGATTTCTTTGACTTCTGTTTCCTTTTTTTCTTCTCCTGCATAAAGACATCCAGTCTTCCAAGCACGCGCAGCTCTGCATTATCCCTTACTGAACACGTGTTTATAAGAATAACATCAGCATCTGCAATCTCTTTGCAACGCTCATATCCGGCTGCGCGCAGGATGGAAAGGGCAACCTCGCTGTCGCTGACATTCATCTGACACCCGTATGTTTCTAAATATACATTCATAATTGACGCTTGCAAAGATAAGTTTTTTAACTTTGCGGTTAATGAAGAAGTTATTAAAAATAGTGTTTTGTGTTGCAGTCTGTTCGTTAATTTTAGCCGGTTGTGCGGATTATAGAGATATTGTGGTTGAAGATATGTCAATAACCGGTTTGAAACTTAAATCCGCTTCTTGCGCTCAGTTAAATTTAGCGGCCTATGTGAATAATCCGACAGGCGGAACCTTTAATGTTACTGATATTGACGGCCTTTTATATAAGGACAATGTTAAGTTTGCTCATTTTAATCTGGTTGACCCTGTTGCGATTCAGCCGCGTCTTAAGACTAAAATTCCAATGACAATAGAGATTAATTTGGATGATCCTCTCTCTGTACTGGCTATGGGACTGAATATCAAGACTTGGAATAAGAGGGATTTTATGATGGATGTTCATGGGATTATCAAAAAAGGAGGTTTAAGAATTCCTTTTGTGCGCAAAAATGTGCCGCTTGACAAAATGCTGGAAAAAGTAAAAGTGCACTCAAATTAAAATAGGAGGCTCTATGAATTTATTTATCTCCACGGTTAAACCGTTTGCGATGGAAGTTGCAATTTTTGCGGCGACAATTTGCATGTTGCCTAAAAATGCCGTGGCTCAGAATTATACAACAGAGAGACAAATGATGCCAGATACGGCTGCCGTTTCTTTAATACCGCCGGTTGATTCATCTCTTGTAGGTGTCTCTGTTTTTGATTTGTTAAGCAGAGGCTCTGTTGCGGATAATAGGGTGGAAAACGGTGGCAGCGGCAGGACCGGCCAAGGCGGTAAAGTTGTGTTGCACCAGGATTCTTATTTAAAAACCGCCTTTGAAAATTATGTGAAGAGCAATGCAGATAGGGCAAAGACCGGCTACAGAATAATGGTATTCACCAGTAATGCTCAGATTGCCAGAGGAGAATCGGAATCTATAGTTTCACAATTCAACTCTATGTATCCCGGGCTTGGCGTTTACAGAAGTTATGCAAATCCTTTCTTTAAAGTTAATGTCGGAGATTTTAGGATAAAGTCAGATGCTCTAAAATTGTACAATGAAATCCTGGGACGCTATCCGCGCGCAAAAATTGTAAAGGATAAAATTAATTGGTGCCAGTTTTAAGGTATTTTTAGTGGCGTATTTTTTTATTAGTGCAAGTGCACGCTGAAGTGTCCGGAGTCACCCTCGTCACTCTTCTTCTTTGCCTTTTTAAATGGAATATTATCTCTCCACCATTTTGGACTGTGATTTTGAGCCCATTCAATTAAAGGCTTAATATGTCTGGTTATTTTTTCCGGGTAAATATCTTGTATGTTTATTAATATACCGGTCTCTTCAACGTCTCCAAAGCCGTGATTTATGGGGCGTGCAAAGACTTTCATGGATGGGGAGAGGTTCATGTAGGAATTGATTAGCGGAGGTACATGCTCTCCGTTGTTTTTTACCTCCCTCACCAAAACTTTATATCCTTCTTTATACGGAAGACCCTCAAACAATGAGTTAATGTAAGGATCATGCGTATTGCAATCTAGTGGTTCTTTGGAAGTTACCATGCCGTCTGGATCCGGAAAATATCTGTTAAGAAAATTTAGCAGAATGTTTCTTGCCCTCTGATTATAGGAGGTGTACATTGTTACCTTTCCAAATAAAAATTTTATGTTATTATACTTTAAAACAAGCGCTCCAAGACCGTCCCATAAACTGTCAAGAGCAAAGATACTCTTGCGTTTTAAATTGGTGCTTTGATAGTTAGGCTGAATGAAAGAGCGTCCAAGCTCAATGGTCCAAGGCATGTATTCTTTCTGAAACTTATCTGAAAAATTGTAAAGTTCTGCAGTTGCAAGTTTCTCCAAAGGGAGTCCGCCGCAGTTAATATATCTATAACCGCCGAGGATTTCCTTATCTTCCGGGTCCCATACAATAAGCTGTTTATAAGCGTCGTAGGGGTCAGTGTCAAACTGATCTACATCTATTGGTTTGCCAGTTCCTCCTCCGCCCAAACGGAAAGAAATTTCACGCAGGCGGCCAATCTCCATCATGACATTAGGAGAATTTTTATATGTGATTTCAAACAGAAGATTACCTCCGGTACGTGTCTTGCCGATGAATTTATCTTCAGTTAACTCATTCTTTATCAGCTCTCTATCTACAGGCTGAATAACAGCTTCCATATTCATAAACTTTACCCCTTATTATATTGCACCATTGCTGAGCATTCATTCCGGAATCCTTAATCTCTTTGTGAAAGATAGGTTTGCCAATTATCATATCAAACTCCGCACCGGTCTGCTTAAACAACTCATGGGGCAAAAATAACATTTCTATATTAAATTTTATCCTCAGGAATTTGCGAATTTTTGCAAGCTTGTAAAATACCATTGAATTTTTTCCGCTAAAGAAAACGGGTACAATATCTCTGCCGCTTTCCACAGCCTCTCCTACAAAATTTTTGTGCCACTCCAGATCCATGAGTTCCCCATGTATCAATCTGGAACACAGCCCTGCAGGAAAGTTGCAAAGATTATATTCAGAGTTATAGGCCGTTTTTATATTTTCTAAATTTGCGCGGGAGGTTTTGCCTGTTTTATTCACCGGAATAAAGATGTCTTGCAGAGGCTTAATGTTGAATAAGAAATCATTCACAATAAATTTTGACGGCCCAAATCTGCGGGTGATTTCATTTATCAAAATTAATCCGTCAAGTCCGCCAAGCGGGTGATTAGATACAAAAAGATATCTGCAGTTTTTTCCCTTTTCATATTTTACATCACGATGATTCAGAACTTCTTCCGCTCCTTCTGCGTACTTGATGTGCCCCTTGACTTTCAGATAATTAAGAGCTCCGGCGGCAAATTCGGCACCTTGCATTCCGTTGCATTCTCTTAAAATTTCATTTATTTGTTTTAAGTGAACCAACTTTTCTATTAGCGAATAGATAAAAGACGGAAGTCTTTTTGCAAGTTTTTTATTTTTGTTCTCTATAACCTTTCTGATGTCTATTTGAATTGCTTCCATGTTATTGTTGAGATTCAGGGACAGCGCCCCTGTCGGGAGGCAAAATTAAAACAAAAATAGTATCTTTGTCTTATGCTAAAACAGGGTTTACAGCAGAAAATGCAGCAGCGGCTCTCTCCGCTTCAAATCCAGACTATTAAGCTCTTGGAACTTCCTTCTATTGAGCTTGAGCAGAGGATTAAGAAGGAGATTGAGGAGAACCCTGTTTTGGATGACGGACCTGCAGAAAGCAACAATGATGGTGACTCACAGGATGATGCAGCGGAAGAGGAAAAACCAAAGCAAGTTTCCCTTTCTGATTACGGCAGTGATGATACTCCTTCCTACAAACTTTATGTGAACAACCGCGGCAAAGACGAGAAGCCGCAATACAATACTTTTTCTGTTAAGGAGAGCTTTCAACAGTCTTTGGTTCAGCAACTTGGATATCGTCACATGGGAGAGAGGGAGAGACAAATATCTGTGTTTATAATTGGAAGTCTGGACGGAGACGGTTATTTGCGCAGGAATTTGGATGCGCTTGCAGACGATATTTCTTTTAGATTAAACATAGAGACAACTCCCGCAGAAATTGAAAATATTCTTGTTGATACAATACAACAATTTGATCCTGTGGGTATTGGAGCAAGGAGTTTGCAAGAATGCCTATTGCTTCAGATTAAAGCAAGAGAGGATAGGACGCCGGCGGTTGAGCATGCCCAAATTATTTTGCAAGATTTTTTTGAAGAGTTTACCAAAAAGCATTATTCTAAGATTATTTCCAAGATGGGAATTACTCAGGATGACTTAAAAAATGCTATAGGTGAGATAGTTAAGTTGAATCCGCGTCCGGGAGGTCAAATAGATGATTCTTATGTGGAGCAGGCGCAGCAAGTTGTTCCGGATTTTATTTTGGAGAATAATGATGGAGAGCTTATAGTTACTTTGCCAAAATTCAATGTGCCGGAACTGCGTGTAAATAAGCGTTATGCGGACTTGCTTTCTAAGTCTGCGGATAAAAGCAACAGAGAGGGAAAAGAGGCGGCCAGTTTTGTAAAACAAAAACTGGATAGCGCAAAGTGGTTTATTGAGGCAATAAAACAGAGGCAAAACACATTGCAAAATACAATGAATGCCATTGTGGAGTTCCAAAAAGATTACTTTCAAGACGGAGATGAAACAAAGCTTAAACCAATGGTACTTAAGAATATAGCAGAGATAACGGGCTTGGATATTTCTACTATTTCCAGGGTTGTCAACTGCAAATATATTCAAACGCCGTTTGGAATAATACCTTTAAAATACTTCTTCTCAGAAGGGTTGATGACAGAGAGCGGAGAAGAAGTTTCCACAAGAGAAATAAAGAAGATACTTCAACAAAGCGTTGAATCTGAAAATAAAACCAAACCTCTTACAGATGAAGAGCTTGTAGAAGTTCTTAAGTCTAAAGGATATCTTGTTGCCAGAAGGACGGTTGCAAAATACCGTGAGCAGCTTGATATTCCCATCGCGCGTCTGCGCAAGGAGTTATAATAGAAAACTTAAAATGAAAAATCCTTTTACTTTAAAAAGCGCCAGGTATATTGTTGCCACAGCGATTTTTTCTTTATTAATATATTCTTGCAGTATGAAACAATTGGTTGATTTAATTGGCTATAATGGAACTATTTATACGGTTGATTCCACCTTTTCACAGGCAGAGGCATTTGCCGTTGATGATGGGAAGTTCTTGGCTGTCGGGAACAACAAATCAATTCTTGCCGCTTATAGATCCAGGCATATGATTGATTTTAAGGGGGGGGCGGTATATCCGGGATTTAATGATGCGCACTGTCATTTATTTGAGATGGGTAAAGATTTGTGGTATTGCGACTTGCGCGGCTCCAAATCTTTTGATGAGGTCATTGAGAGACTTCAAAAATTTTACAAGCAGCATCCGGATAGAAAATTTATCATTGGCAGCGGATGGGATCAGGGGCTATGGCCGGGCAAAAAGTTTCCCACTAATGAAAAGCTGAATGCAGCTTTTCCTGATATTCCTGTTGTGATATCACGCATTGATTTTCATGCTGTTGTAGCAAATCAGGCGGCAATTGATGAAGTTGGGATAAAACCCAATGACGTTAACTTGAATCTTAATGAGGCGCAAATTGTAAAAGGGAAATTCACCGGAATTTTTATGGAGAATTTGTGCGTTGAGTTCAAAGATAAGGTTGCAAAATATTCACGTAAAGATTTGGAAGAGATTATGCTAAATGCTCAGAAGGAATGCTTTAAAAATGGTCTTACATCTGTTTGCGATGCAGAGGATGAATATCCTACAATAATGCTGATGGACTCATTGGTTAAGAAAAAACAGCTTACTTTAAAGATTGATGCCTGGCCTCTTCCAACTGACGAGAATTTTAAAAACATTACCAAACCGTTCAAACACAATAATTTAACTGTTGGAACTTTTAAGCTTTACAGGGACGGTGCTCTTGGTTCCAGAGGAGCCTTGCTGCTTGCGCCTTATTCTGATGATCCCGGCAATTCGGGAATGGAGTATTATCCGCTTGCAGATTACATTAAATATTGTAAATGGTGTTATGAGCACGGTTTCCGCGTTGCTACGCATTGCATTGGGGATAAGGCTAACAGACAGGCTCTGGATGTTTATGCAAGCATATTGAAGGGGAAAAATAATTTGGGATGGAGAATAGAGCATGCGCAAATTATTGATGATGAGGACATTAATAAATTTAAAGAGTACTCAATTATTCCATCCGTACAGCCAACTCATTGTACTTCCGATATGATGTGGGCAAAGGAAAGATTGGGCAATAGAGTTAAGGAGGGTTATAGATATCAGGATTTATTAAACCAGCTTGGATGGCTTCCTGCCGGTACGGATTTCCCTGTTGAAAGTGTTAATCCGATATACACTTTTTTTGCGGCGGTTTACAGAAAAAATCTGGATTTCAAGCCGGCAGAGGGTTTCCAAATGGAAAATTCTCTGACAAGGGAGGAGGCATTAAGTTCCATGACAATCTGGGGTGCAAAGTCAACTTTTGAAGATAAAGTCAAAGGGAGCATTGAGTCGGGAAAGGAGGCGGACTTTGTCACAACAGATAGAGACTTTATGAAAGTCCCTGAAAAACAAGTGCCTGCAACAAAAGTCACAGGCACATGGTTAAACGGGAAAAAAGTATTTTAAAAGAGTACTTACCTTAAATAATCTCTTTCTTTTCTCCGTAGGCTAAATCCCCCGCATCTCCAAGCCCGGGAATTATGTAGGCTTTATTTGTAAGTTCCTCATCTACAGCTCCTACCCAAAGTGTAACTTTTTTATGAGGCAGTTGTTTGGATAAGTTTGATAATGCCGCTTTGCTTGCGACTACAGTTACAATGTGTGTGTATTCCGGTTCTCCGTTCTCACATAATTGATTATATGCAAGCATTATGGAAGAACCTGTCGCGAGCATGCAATCGGCAAGAATCAAGGTCTTTCCATCCATTGGAGGACAGCTTGTGTAATCTGCGTGGATTGAGAATTTGTTGTCTTTTCCGTATTTGCGGAATGCGGCAATAAACGCATTATCCGCTTTGTCAAAAATCTTTAAAATTCCATTGTGCAACGGCAGTCCGGCTCTCATGATGGATGCTACTACTAGTTGGGAATCAAGGGTTTTGCATGGAGCAATTCCAAGCGGAGTTGTTACATCCTCCATTTTATATTTC
This sequence comes from Bacteroidales bacterium, assembly GCA_028704975.1. Lineage (GTDB taxonomy): Bacteria > Bacteroidota > Bacteroidia > Bacteroidales > UBA932 > Egerieousia. The sequence goes on from JAQWEK010000004.1 coordinate 16,680, forward strand.
AGTGTTTTGCCAATTTCATAAGCCATGCACTCGCCAATTCTTTCCAGATTTGTGCGGAATTTCATTCTGTCTTTCTGGACAATTTTATCCCTGATCTCTGCAAGATATTGATTAACAATGGAGTTCTCATTTCCCATATAGACAATTTTCATAGCTTATAGATTTAGCGGTTGCTGTTGCTCAAACACGACAAAGTTACTACTTTTAAAGCAATTATTATAGGCAACCGTCGTCTGCAAAGGAGTAATAATGGTCTCCGGCTATAATTATGTGGTCTAAAAGTGATATGTCACACATTTCAGCCGCAGTTTTTAGTCTTCTGGTTTGAAGTTTATCTTGGTCCCCCGGCATTTTGCTTCCGCTCGGATGGTTGTGCACCAAAATAATTGAATTTGAGAGGTTTGCCATAGCTTTCTTAATAATCATTTTAATATCCAGAACGGTGGAACTTGTTCCGCCGCTTGTGAGTTTTTCCTTGGCAATCATCTTGTTGCCGCGGTTTAAGTATAAAATCCAGCACTCCTCATGACTTAAATCTTTTAGCAGCGGACTCATTAATTTTGCCGCGCTATCTGAGGAATAGATTTGTGTAATAGGAGGGGCCTGCTCAACTGCCATACGTTTTGAGATTTCAAATAGGGCCATCATTGCCAGCGCTTTACCTTCCCCCATGCCTGCGAATTTTCTATAATCTTCAAAAGTGAATTTGCGCAACACATTAAGATTGTTACCCGCAGAGTTTAAAATTCTTCTGGCCAGGTCTACTGCATTTTCACCTTTGCTGCCGGACCTTATAACTATCGCGATTAATTCTGCAATACTTAGATTCTCCGCACCTTTAGCAAGAAATTTTTCTCTGGGTCTTTCACTCTCTTCCCAGTTTGATATTGTTAAATTTTTTCTCATAATCCTGATTTTTAAATCGGCCCGCAGGGGCAAAAAAAAACTTCCCAAATATTGAGAAGTTTCTGTAAATCAGGAGACAAAAGAATAAATTTACCCTCCGCAAAAGTGCGGATTTGTAAATACTATTGCGGTCACCCGTAAATTTATCTTTTTACTTTTCTTCAGCCTTTTTAGCAGGAGCTTTCTTAGCCTCAACCTTCTTGGCTTCAGTTTTTTTTGCAGAAGCCTTTTTTACAGGAGCCTCTTTTGGAGTCTCTTTGCCCAGACCGTTAATGTGCTTTGCAAGTCCGCTCTTAAGGTTAGAAGCCTTGTTCTTGTGGATAACATTGCTCTTTGCAAGTTTGTCCAACATGGCATTTACTTTAGGAAGCTGTTCCTCAGCGGCTTTCTTATCATTTGTATCCCTTAAAGCCTTGATGGCATTGCGGGTGGTTTTTGCATAATAATGATTATGCTCATTGCGCTTAACGTCTTGTCTTGTGCGCTTTTCTGCAGATGCATGATTTGCCATAATATCGTTTTTTTTAATATAATTCCGTAGTCAGTACGAGAATCGAACTCGTATTGCAAGAATGAAAATCTTGTGTCCTAACCATTAGACGAACTGACCGTAAGGGCGGCAAAGGTATAAAGAATTTATTGATTCTGGAAATTTTCCTGCCAGTCAAAGGAGTAAATAATAGCCTCTACCTGACGCAGGTAATTTCTTTTGTTGTAGCGCGGTGCATAAACAAAGCCCATTACTACAAGTAAATTCTTGCCATCCTTTGCGTAAAAAATGTGTTCGACAAACGGACCTCCCATGAAGTCATTTTGAACTTCCCACAAGCCTCTCATCTCTGCAAAGCTCTCATTCTTGTATTTATACCAATTTAGCGTTGGTGATTTTTCAGATGCAATAATCATGTAACTGTTATCCTGCGGTCCGGGCACATTTTTCTTAAGTACCTCATTTTCTCTGCTCATAAGGGTGTCAAGACCCGGGAATGACTTTCCGTTAAACGGCAAAGAATAAATTAAAAAATACTGATTAATGTATGTGGTTTCATAGGAAATCCACATAAAATTCTCAGTTGCTTTCTTTATAGAGTAACCGTTGGGGAAATATGGAGAACCGCCAAATTTCTCAGCCACAGCTTTTCTTATACTTGCCTCCTCATATTTTTTTGAATTTCTGATAATTCTATCTCTTTCCGCCTGTTCAATGGCATTATAAATTACCTCTGCATTTTTGTTAATTAATTCCGCGCATCCGGCGCTTGAGCGTGCATGCAGATAAATTACTATTTGAGGAGTTGCCCAAATATCATTTCTCATCACCAGTTTATCCTCTTTAAGACTGGAGTTGATATCCATAATTATGATATTTCTGTGACTTTGGAAAAGATCACTGAATGAGGCTTTTGGAACGTTGACCAAACTAAATGCGGGCTCTTTTTGCGGCAGCATGGGATAATCTGCTGCCAATAGACTTCTTAAAGCAGTCCCCGGCTCGGCCTCCCAATTTGCCTTATCTACAACAACTACTACTTCTCCGGCCTTTCCGGTTATAGTTTTTTTAAGGTGCATGCCATTATCTCCGCAACTGCATACTATCACGGCCGCAATAGCCATTATCATAAATTTAATCTTGTCCATAATAGAGATCATTAAATAAATTTTTCCAAATATAAAAAATATCTGCGGGCTGTAATGTCATTAAATTGTCATCTTTGCTGTTGTCCGCAGTTGTTTAAAGTTGTAGATTATCTGAACAGCCTGGCAATGTCATTTCCAAATGCCAGCACCATCAAAGCAATAAGCAGCACCATCCCAACAACTTGTGCCGCCATTAAAAATTTATCGCTTGGCTTGCGCCCTGTAACTATCTCATAAAAGGTGAATAATATGTGACCTCCGTCCAGCGCAGGAATTGGCAGAATGTTAAGCACCGCAAGCATAATAGATAAAAATGCCGTAATGCTCCAGAAGGCATGCCAGTCCCAATACCCCGGAAATATTTGACCTATAGCTATAAAACTCCCGACAGATTTATACGCTTTTGTTTTTGGAGTAAAGATGAGCTTAAGTTCTTTCCAGTAATTGCTTATTCCGGTACTTGCCTTGCTAAAGGCGGCAGGTACTGAGCCTGCAAGAGAGTAAGTCTTTTTTGTCACCTTATAATATTTGGTGACATCTCCGCCTATGTTTATGTTAAGCAGGCCATTATTGTTCACTGCCAGAGGAATTTGCAAAGTCTCCGCAGGTGCGCTCATATCCTTTCTTGCTACAGTGCTTCTTACAATTGTAGCACTTATTGTGTCCCCCTTGTGTTTTTCCAGATATTCTTTTACATCTGTAAACATCTGAGTCTTAACGCTGTCAACGGCTATGACCACATCCCCCTCTTTAAGTCCGCTGTGCACGTTTTGGGAGCTGTCCGGAATATTTCCAACAGTGAAAGGAATGCCATACTCAAATAAATCCGGTGAGTTAAGAATGGCCGGAATGTAATTTGGGTCAATCTTAATTGCAATTTGTTTTCCGTCTCTTATGACGGTAGCTTCATTTGCTTGACTGTGAATAAGATCTGCACGCAGATTTGCAAAATTATCTGTTGGGACCCCGTCAAAAGCTACAATTTTATCTCCGTTGCGGAATCCCATTTCCCGCCCTAGGTCATTAACCGCTATGCCGGTTGTAACATCCTTTGTCTTAATGTATTCCTCCCCCCAAGTAAAAAGTATTCCGGCGTAAATTAAAATAGCCAGAAGGAAATTAAAGAAGACGCCGCCAAATAAAACCCAGAACCTCTGCCACGCCGGATGCGCGCGAAACTCCCATGGCTTAGGATCGCTTTTTAACTGATCTTTGTCCATGGATTCATCAATCATGCCTGCAATTTTGCAATAACCACCAAGCGGCAGCCATCCTATACCATATTCAGTATCAGAGTTTTTGGGCTTCCATCTAAACAGAGCAAAACCGGCGTCAAAAAAGAGATAAAACTTATCTACTCTTATCTTAAATAATCTGGCAAAAGCAAAATGTCCGAGTTCATGAATCAAGACCAGCAGACTCAGTGCAAAAATTACTTGAATAACCTTTAAAAAAATTACCATACAATCTCTCTCTTTTAATTATGCTTTAAGCACTTTTAATTATGCTTTTAGCTTTTCTCCGCACAGTTCTCCGGCAATTTTTTTTGCCTCAGTGTCCGTTGCGTAAATGTCTTCTATTTGAGGGGCGGGGACAAATGTACACTTTTCCATTGTTCCCTCTATGACTTTTGGAATATCTGTAAAATTAATTTTATCATTTATGAATGCTGCAACTGCAATTTCATTTGCGCCGTTCATTGCGCAAGGCATATTGCCTCCTTTTTTATAGGCTTTGTAAGCTAGCGCAATACAGTGAAATTTGTCAGTATCCGGCGCTTCAAAAGTCAGTTGTTTTATCTCCGCAAAACTAATTCTTCTTGTATTAAGAGCAATCCTCTCAGGGTAGGATAGTGCATATTGAATAGGAACCCTCATATCCGGAGCACCAATCTGCGCCTTTATGCTGCCGTCGCAAAACTGTACCATTGAGTGTATTATGGACTGAGGATGAATTATAATTTCTATTTTTTCCGCCGGCATATTAAAAAGCCAGGATGCTTCCATCATCTCCAGGCCTTTATTCATCATTGTTGCTGAGTCAATTGTGACTTTGGCTCCCATGTGCCAGTTTGGATGTTTAAGTGCCTGTTCTTTTGTAATATGCTCAAAATCTGCTGCTTTAAGTTCTCTAAAAGGTCCTCCGCTGGCAGTAAGCAATAATTTTTCTACTTGTGTTTTCTCTCCCTGAAGGCATTGGAAAATTGCGGAATGCTCTGAGTCAACGGGTATTATGGGACTATTACATTCCCCGGACAGTTTGCTTATGATAGAACCGGCCGCAACCAATGTCTCTTTATTTGCAAGTGCAATTACTTTTCCTTTCCTCATGGCGGCCATAGTTGGCGCCAGTCCGCTGAAACCAACCATTGCAGATAGGACAATGTCCACGTTCTTTCCGCCTGCAAGTTCCCCGGCAGATTCAATGCCGGCAAATACTTTTATATCAAGAGGATCCAGCTCTTTGTTTACTTCGTCGTATAAATCTTTATTGCAGATGACAACAGAATTTGGTCTGAATTTTTTAGCCTGTTCAATTAACAATTTGCTGTTATTGTTTGCAGTCAGAAGTTCTGTTTCAAATCTGTCGGGATGCTGAGCTATAACGTCAAGTGCTTGAGTTCCAATGGAACCGGTTGAACCTAGAATTGCTATATGTCTTTTAAAAACCATTATATTCTACTTGAAATTACTTTTTGGGTTCTAGACTTTGCCGGCGGTTCATTTTGAGGCTTTTTTAATAGATTTTGCCTGTATGGCGGCAGCCTTTTTTCTGTTTGAAGTCTGCTTCTCAACTTCTTGCTTCAGACTCTCTTCATCCTTCTGATAAACGGCCCTTAATGCGGAGTTTGCTGAGTCATCAGCCGCCTGCTTTTCCTCTGTTCCCTCCACAGGTCCCGGCTCCTGCCCTGTTGCAATTTTTTGAATATTGGTAAGTTCATCTTTCCACATATTTACCTCATTTTGCAGCGAATCCAGTTTAATGGCGTTGTGCACCAGCTCCCTTCTGCTCTCAGCGGAAGGATATCCAGGAATCATCTGTTTAATAGGAGTGTATGAGATTATTAGAGAGACAAAAATTATTAGGAAAATGACAGCCAGCACCGCGGTCAAAATAAACATTTTGCCATTTGCGCGGAAGGCAAACAGCTCTTCATGAGATGTATCATTAAATATTGAAAAGCGGAATTTGTTGGATAGCTTATTCTTATGTAGTTTCTTTTGCTTTGGCATAAAACTAAAATTCAATTAACTTTGCACCACAAAATATTAGGTGTGGAGAGGATAATTGGCATAGACTATGGCAAAAAGAGGGTTGGCATTGCGGTCACTGACCCGCTTTGTATCTTTGCTTCCCCTCTGGAAACCGTAGCTTCTGCAAAGTTAATTGAATATCTCAAAAATTATGCACAAAAAGAGAAAGTGTGCAGATTTGTGGTAGGATATCCTAAGAACTTGAATAACAAGCCGGCAGAGTGTGCGCAGTATGTGGATGCTTTTTTGAAGAATCTTAAACGGGTTTTTCCTGAAATCCCTATTTCACTTGAGGATGAGAGATTCACAACAACCCTTGCACAAAGGGCAATGATAGACGGAGGGATGAAAAAAAGTGACAGGAGAGAGAAGGGTGCTGCGGATAAGATAAGTGCTGCAATAATTTTGCAAAGTTATATAGATGCTATCAAGTGCGCTGCCGGTGGTCATAATGGTGCTGATTTTTAGTGGTGTGGTGTGTCAAATGAGCAGTTATTTTTAGTGAAAGAATTTATGTTTAAATATTTACAAAGATGTTATTACCTATTTACGTATACGGTTCAAAAATATTAAGGGAAATCGCAGAACCTGTAGACACAAGTATGGAAGGCCTTCAGCAGTTTCTGCAGGATATGTATGAAACAATGAAAAAAGCTGACGGAGTGGGACTTGCTGCCCCTCAGGTTGGGAAATTATGGAGAATTGTGGTTGTCGACGGTTCAGATATGACGGATGATTTTCCTGAATTAAAGGACTCTAAGAGATTTCTGATAAACCCAGAGGTTTTGGAGGAAAGTTCCGATACTGTTGAATATTCTGAGGGCTGTCTAAGCGTGCCGGATATACACTGTGATGTTACCCGCCCCGCTTCAATTACGGTCAGATATACAGATGAAAATTTCAAAGAGGTAACGGAAACTTTTACCGGTTTTGGCTGCCGTATGGTGCAGCATGAATTGGACCATCTTGACGGGCACATGTTTATAGACCATGTTTCACCAATCCGCAAAAAACTAATAGCCGGCAAATTGCATAATATTCAAATTGGTAAATTCTCTCCGCGCTACAAGGTCAAAGGAAATTTTTAGCGCATAAGGGAATTGCAACTCATTTTCATTGTGAATTCCTTTTTTTGCAGAGAGGTATGCATAATCAGGTTCCGTTTGTTCCGGCAAGAATATAGAGTGGTTTTTGGAAACAAAATAAATCGTGTTCTTAAAATAATCCTTTTGGGATCTGCATTGTGATGGTTCTGTCTTTTTTGGAGACGGAGATGATGAGGTCATCATGAAGCGGGACCATTGTAGAGTTGTTGATTTCCAGGCAGACATTGGCAGTAAATTCATAGAAGCTTGTGATGACGCCTTTTTCTGCGCCGTCTTCATCCAGTAGTTTGAAGCCCATAATCTGCTCTATGTCAGATATTTGCTCATCCGATATGTCACTTTCGGCATCTTTAGCATCGGCTGAAGTTTTATCTTCTACAAAGATATTATTCCCCACAAGTTCCTGGGCATGAGCACCGTCACGGACTGTCGAAAACTTTATAATCCAGGCATTGCCGCTGCGCCGGACGGCAGAGGTGATAAAAAAAGGAACCGGCAGTTCTTCAAAATGAATGAACACCGGTTCTTTAATTTTAATATTTTCAAGCCTTTCTTGAAATTCAGGAGCATTGATTCTTATTAGAACCTCTCCTGTTGAATCATAAGTTTTTACAATTTGTGCAACAGGCGTAAGCTTTATGCTGTCCGCTGAGCGCATGTGTAATTACTTGGCCTCCTCTGCTTTAGGAGCTTCTGCCTTTGGCTCTTCAGCTTTTGGCTCTTCAGCCTTTGGAGCTGCTTCTGCAGATTTCCCTGCGGCTGCCTTAGCCTCTTCGGCTGCTTTCCTTTCAGCCTCTGCTTTTTCAGCCTCTGCCTTTGCTTTTGCAGCTTCGGCCTCAGCCTTCTTCTTTGCAAGAGCCTCAGCGCGAGCAACATTTACTTTATTCTCTGCTGCCGCCGCATTCTTATCTGCAGTCTGTTTGCCGGACTTGATAGACTCAACTTTCTTTTCAACTTTTGCATCTTTCTCAGATACCCATGCATTGAATTTAGCATCGGCCTGCTCCTGAGTAAGAGCCTTCTTTGCAACGCCTTCCTGTAGATGTTTCTTCAAAAGGACTCCCTTGTAAGAAAGTATCCTTCTGCAAGTTGTGCTGGGCTGTGCACCCTGATTCAACCAATAAAGAGCTCTCTCGCTGTCCAAGACAATAGTTGCAGGATTGGAATTAGGGTTGTAAGAACCTAGTAATTCAATAAAGCGACTATCACGTGGAGCCCTAGAATCGGTCACTAAAATATGGAAAAAGGCAAATCCCTTTTTTCCATGACGTGATAAACGAATTTTTACAGACATAACTGTGAGTTTAAAATTTAATAATTTCTATAACTTCCTTATCTGCTCGAGAAAAGGTGCGCAAAGGTATGCTTTTTTTCTTAAAATGAACAATTTATTTGATCCCGATAAGTATTTACTTTATCTTTTTGCCTTTACGGCCACGGAATCCAAAACTTTACCGTAGCGGTTTAAAAGGGTGACAGTTAGTGTTTTATTGTTTGCCTTAAGGGAGAGTCCCCCAACTGTCTTTGCCCCCTCCGTCCATCTGTATTTGATGATATCTAAATTATATTTTAAAGTGTCTGCATCCATACCGCGCTCATTATCAGACGACGGCGTTTGAATATATACTGTCCCTTTTGTGCCGTCCGTTTCTTTGCCATTGTATAAGGCATTGGTTCTTACATATATATGATTGTTTGCCGCAAGAGCCAGATCAACTCCAAGTTCATCAAAAAGATTGCACCATCGGGAGTATTGAGAAAACTTTCCGTTTTCACCATAGAACCATTGGTAATGTTCACATACAATGATATACTTGGACGGATTTTCTGCAACAACCTTTCTGACCCAGATCTGTGCTGCATTTAATTGCTCATCTGTGTGCATATCTTCATTGTTTAAAATGATAAATAACGCATTGGAATATTTGAAGAAATAGCAAACACCGTATTCTCCCGGATAACCATTTAAAGGATAATTATTTGCATTTCTAAAAAAAGTGTTACTCAAAAAATATTTGCGAGTCATGTTATCATGATTCCCATTTACTCCCGCCCACATATATTTTGCAAAATAATCTTGTTCGTAAAGCGTTCTCCAAAAAGAGTAGCTTCCTCCCCAGGCGCACACATCCCCAAGGTGGAGAATCCAATCTATCTCCGGATCATAAGATTTTATTGTGTCCAGCATTGCTACTGCCGCTTCCAAACGGTGTGGAAGAGGGGTATAGTGGTGAAAATCAGATACTATTGCTGCGCTCCATGTGTTTGGTCCGGCTGTTTTAAAGCGGTGCGTGCCGGACTCTACCCCGTTGCCCGACACAATTCTATATTTATAGTCCGTACCGGATTTTAAATTATTTAAGACCGCACCATATTTATTAAATACTATTTTCTCATAGAAGTCCTTATTATCAGCTGTTTTGGAGTATATACCGTCAAAAGTTTTGCACAAATGGCTCTCCCCGGAACTATTTTTTGCCCTCTTCCAATTTACATCCTTTGCAATAGTGTAAATGACATAATCAGCCTTTTGAGAAGTATCTGAGGCCCAGCTTATATTCATTTGCCTGCTTGCATCCTCTCCGGGACACGTAATAATACTATACGGCTTGTTTTGGGCATGTGCAGAAAATGCAATTGTTATAATGCAAACCAATAAGGCGTAGAAATTTTTCATTATGATGATTTTTTGCAAAGCTAATGTTTTTACGGGCATATCGCAGACTAAGACTAAGGTAGAGACCTGTATAAATGAAAAAGGGGTTGGAAGAACTCCAACCCATTTCTCAAACCTAAAATTTAACCTATGAAAAAACTATTTGTCTCTTTCTGTTGCAAGGTCCGTGCCACAATTTTAAAAACCTATTTTGGTGCTATTAAAAGGCGATTTTATCTCCAAAACCATGGACGAACTCAATTTGTTATAGGTCAAATTTTGTGCCTATTTTCCCCTTACGCGGCGCATCTTTATTATTCTGACCGGTGTGATAGGGCAATCCGCTTTATTTGTTGCAACTGCAGCAATTTTATCTACAATCTCTATACCGCTTAAGGTCTCTCCGAATACCGTATAGGAACCATCAAGATGTTTACAGTTTCCTGCATTTTGGACAATATAAAATTGTGAACCGGATGATTCTTTCTTTGGATTTACCTTATCGCCCTCTCTGGCAGCAGCCAAGGCTCCTTTTATATGTGTATGATTTTGACGGAACTCTGCCGGCAGCGTATAGCCCGCATCATTATTGCCCCACAAGGATCGGTCACTATCTGGATTTTTAGTCTGAGGGTCTCCCGCTTGAATCATAAATCCATTTATTACTCTGTGAAACAAGATATTGTCAAAAAAGTGCCTTTTTACAAGTTTTATAAAATTGTCTCTATGGAGAGGGGTGTCATTGTAAAGTTTCACCCGGATTGTTCCCATTGTAGTGATAATGTCAAAGACCGGCTCTTTTTTAGTTCTTTCCCGCGCTTGTGCCTGATTAAAGCACGCAGTTATGATAAGCGCGCAAACTACCAGTATGCCAATTATCTTTTTCATTTAATGGAAAAACTATTTTGTTTTAACCGGAAGGATGTTCAAAATTTTTATTGGCTGAAGCGGGCAATCCTTTGCATTTGTTGCAACTGCAGCAATTTTATCTACAACGTCCAGTCCGCTTACGGTCTCACCGAATATAGTGTATTGTCCGTCTAACTGTGCGCACTGCTGAGCATTCTGAACAATGTAAAACTGTGAGCCTGAGGACTCTCTGTTGGGATTTGCCGTATCTCCCTTTCTTGCTGCGGCAAGAGCACCTTTCTTATGTTTGTGATTTGGAAGGATTTCTGCAGGAATTGTATATCCTGGTCCGCCTTGTCCCCAAGTAGAAGCATCTGAAGCGGGGTCTTTTGTAGCAGGGTCTCCGGTTTGAATCATAAACCCTTTTATTACTCTGTGGAACAGAATATTATCATAATATCTATGTGAAGCAAGTTTCTCAAAATTTGCTCTGTGAAGAGGCGTGTCTTTGTAAAGCTTAACTCTGATGGTTCCCATTGTTGTTACAATGTCAAATTCCGGTTCTTCCGGCAGTGTTGCCGGGTCAAATGCAAGAGTATCCGGCTGTGCCGTCTTTTGAGCGGCAAGCGTCGCTGAATCTTTTTGTGCTTGTGTCATTTCTGTTGATTTTTTTCCTTTACAGCCTGCAATCAGAGCTGCTCCGATTAGCATAATGCCTATAAGTTTTTTCATGCGTATATTGATTTGTTGTATAACTATTTTCCCGTTTTTAACTTTGTTCAGTTTGGAAAAAATTCCCTCATACAAATATAATTAATTAACTTTGAGCGGTAATATTATAACTGTGCAATATGCGTTTTAGCAGGTTCTGCGTAGTCATAGTGGTTTCTATTTTATCTTGCGTTACTGCAAATGCGGCGGCGCAGAGAGATACCGTTATTATCAGCAAGGTCACGACGGGTTCTAAAAATCACAGACCGACAGTTGGCGTAGTGCTGAGCGGAGGGGGTGCAAAAGGCTTATCTCACGTTGGCGTACTTAAGGCTCTTGAAGAGAATAATATTCCCGTAGATTACATTTGCGGAACATCTATGGGTGCTATTGTTGCAGGTCTTTATTCTATTGGAATGACTCCGGATGAAATGCTTTATCTGTTTAAGACTAAGGAGTTTGAGAGCTGGTACAAAGGGATGCCGGAAATTTCCTATGCAAGTTATTTTTACAAGTCGTCGCCGGATCCTACAATGTTTTCCGTTGCCATGGAGAGAAAGAAAAGTAAGGACAAACTGCCGGTGGACAGTTTAAAAACTTCTGTCGGGAGAAAACTAAGTAAATGGAAATTTACAATTCCTACCAGCCTTGTTTCTCCTTATCCTATGGATTTAGCTGTTATGCAGATATTTGCGAGTCCGTGTAAGGCTTGTAATTATAATTTTGATTCTTTGATGGTTCCGTTTTTCTGCGTTGCTTCTGACATACAAAAGAAAAAGGCATATATAGCAAGGAGAGGGGATCTTGGTTCATCTATCAGAGCATCAATGACATATCCTCTTTATTTTAAGCCTATTATGATAGATTCCACTTTGCTTTATGACGGAGGAATCTATAATAATTTTCCTTGGGAACAAATGAAACAATTTTATCATCCGGATTATATTATTGGCGTTCAATGTGTTGCCGGTAATGTAAAACTTGATGAGGAGAATGTAACAACCCTTGTGAGCGGAATGCTGACGCGTGACAGCGATTATAATATTCCTGATAGCGAGGGTATTATAATTAAAGGGGAGTACCCTTTTGCAATTATGGATTTTGGGAAAGTAGATGAAATCTCTGAACAGGGATATGAGGTTGCACAGCCGTTTATTGCAAGAATAAAAGAGAGGGTAAACAGAGAAAGGACCAAGAAAGAGTTGGATTCTATTCGTCTGGCTTTCAGACAGAAATGCGGAGAAGTCAGATTTAGCAAACAGGTTGAAATCACCGGAACATTAAACCAGCATGAGAGAAGTTTTATTGACAGAACAATTAGAGAGGATAAGAGAAAAGATATAAGTTTTGACCAGTTCAAGAGGGCTTACTATAGAATAATTGCAAGCGGCGCGGTAAATACTTTTTATCCCTCTTTTGTTTATGACAAAAAAGATCCTCTTTTTGATCATAGCGATTCATTATTTATCCTAAAAATAAGGGCAACAAAGAATGCTCCAATGAGAATATATCTTGGAGGCAATATCTCTTCTTCATCTTTAAATCAAGGATATCTGGGCTTTTCTTATTCTTATCTATCCGCACATCCGTGGAAGATGAAGGCTGATATGAATCTTGGAAAATTTTATAAGGGCGGAGATATTAAATGGAGACAGGAAGTAGAAATAAAGCCCATGGCATTTTATTCTATAGAGGCGGTTGCGCATCAGTTTGATTATTACAACGGAAATCAAAATGTATTTACTGCGGATAAACTTCCTAAAGATGTGCAAACCAAGGAATTTTTTGTGAGAGGCGTAATTGCGACTCCGGTTTCTTTCAAAAGAAACATTCTTGCAAAGGCCGGCTTTGTAGTTGGAAGAAGGTACGTAAGTTCTTATCAAAAAGATAATGTGGCTTCTACAGATACTCCCGATAGAGGAAGTGTCTTCATAGCATCCCCTGAGATGTCATTAACAAAGAACACATTAAATTATCTTTTATATCCGACCGCAGGAGCAGAGGAAGTTGTAAGAGTAAGATATGTACATGGGGTTGAATCTTATTCTCCAGGCAATACTAATACTACGGCAACCAAAATCAAAGGTATAACTCATCATGTAGGTGCATTTATATTAAAAGCGGAGAGATATTTCCCGGCAGGCAAACATTTTTCTTTTGGATATGATTTTGATTTGGTTCTCAGCAACAGGAATAAGTTAAGCAATTTTTACAGTGCACTAATGTTTATGCCTGCATACGAGCCAATTCCGCATGCCACTACGATAATGATGGGAAATTATAGAGCTAACAGTTTTTTAGGAGTCGGTGTTTCTCCCGTCATCTTGTTTACCAAGTCTATATACTTGCACACAAAGGTTGCGTACTTTAAGGCCTATGAGCAGATAGAAAGAGGCTCTAACGGATGGGAGTATACTTATTCCGAGAAATTTCCTAAAGGTGGATTCATTGCTAACTTTGCGCTTGTTTGGCAGTCTCCTATCGGACCCGTTTCATTGTCAACTGCATATTACAGCAAAGGCGGAGCATACAAATGGTACCCGCAGCTTAACATAGGCTTTTTGATTTTTAACAAGAAAGCCCTTGAGGATTAAAAACTGTCGAGATTTAAAAGAGAATAAATGGGAAGTCCAATAAAGAAATTAGCAGGAGAGACTGCAGTCTATGGTTTGAGTACAATTCTGGCCAGGATTATCAATTTCTTCTTTGTTCCAATCTATACAAGAATTCTTACAACGGACGGATACGGAGCGTATTCAGAGATAATGTCTTATATTGCCGTGCTGCAGGTTGTTCTAGTGTTGGGGCTGGAGACGGGTTGTTTTAAATTTGCAAGCCATGCAGAGCATCCGGAGAAGCCGTTTTCTACCGCTTTAATTACAGTCACGACGGTTGTAACGTTTTTCTTTATCTGTATATTACTGTTTGCCAGACCAATAGCCGGATCTATGGGATATCCCGGATACGGCAAAATGATAATATACATTGGCGGCATTCTTGCTTTTGACTCAATTACAGCTATTTTCTTTGCCAGATTAAGATACCTGCAGAAGGCTTTTAAGTTTGCCATTTTTAAGACTATAAAGATTTTAACCGAGCTTGGTGCAAATCTGATGTTGTTCTTCTGGGTGCCGGGGTATTTTGCAAAACATCCGCAATCTCTTTTGGGACAGCTTATTCCAACTACAATAGATTTTTCTTACATCATATTTGCGGTCTTTGTCAGCTGCTTTGTTTGTTTCATCCTTTTCATACCGGATATGGTAAAGATGAAGCTAAAATTCAACTGGCCGCTTTGGAAAAAGATGATGATTTATTCTTTGCCTTTGATGGTTGCGGGTCTTCCCGGAATTATCAATGAAAGTTTGGACAGAATACTTTTCAGATTTTTTGTGGGACCTGAGTGGCGCGCAGACCTTGGAGTTTATCAGGCGGCTGTAAAGCTTGCGGTAATAATGAATTTGTTTATCCAAATGTTTAGATATGCAGCGGAGCCGTTTTTCTTTGCGCGGGATAAAGAGAAGGGATCCAAAGAGTTATATGCGCGGGTAATGGAGTATTTTGTGGCGTTCTGTATCTTTATTTTCCTTGGAGTAACGTTGTATATGGATGTCCTTGGATTAATTTTGGGGAAAAATTTCCGAGGAGCTCTTGGTACGGTTCCAATCATGTTGCTTGCGTACATGATGCTTGGAATTTTGTTCAACGTTTCCATGTGGTACAAGTTGAGCGGACAGACAAAATATGCCGTTACTATTACTGTTCTCGGCTTGGCAGTTACAGCAATTGTGAACATAATATTCATGCCTAGATTTTCATATTGGGCATCTGTCTGGGCACACTTCCTAAGCTGTCTTACTATGCTGATTTACAGTGCTTGGCTTGGAAATAAATATTATCCTATACCATACAAATGGCGGAAAATTTGCAGCTATGTTGGAGTAGGTGTTGTGATCTACGGTGTTTCTATGCTCATAGCATTCGGGCTTGGAAAAACAGGGCTTGGGCACATCCCGGAAATTCTTGTGAAACTTGGAATAAATACAATTTTGATAGTTATATATCTTGCTTATGTTCAGCATAAAACAAAGTTGCTGAAATATAAATGGGCGCAGATATAAATATATATGTCGCGGCGCATATTAAATTTATATACACAAATTTGGCCTGTAAAATTTTGCTGT
Organism: Bacteroidales bacterium; assembly: GCA_028704975.1. Lineage (GTDB taxonomy): Bacteria > Bacteroidota > Bacteroidia > Bacteroidales > UBA932 > Egerieousia. The sequence goes on from JAQWEK010000004.1 coordinate 31,984, forward strand.
TATGATAGTTAAAATAGTTAACACATCTGCTTATCCAACACCTAAGTATGCAACCGGTCTTTCTGCAGGAATGGACTTAAATGCGAATATTGATAAACCGGTTATTATTAAATCACTGGGAAGGGCAATAATTTCAACGGGATTATTTATTGAGTTACCTCAGGGGTATGAAGCGCAAATAAGACCGCGTAGCGGACTGGCGGCAAAAAACGGTATTACGGTTGCCAATGCTCCAGGAACAATTGATGCAGATTATCGTGGAGAGATAAAGGTAATTCTGGTAAATTTATCTAAGGAAACTTTTACCGTAAAGCCCGGAGAGAGAATAGCCCAAATGGTTATTGCAAAATACCAACAGATACAATGGAGTGTTGTTGACCATCTTACAGAGACACTTAGAGGAGAGGGAGGTTTTGGCTCAACGGGTCTTGGAGCCAAAGCGGCAACTGTTTCAGTTGCAAAAATTTCAAACGGACAGGGGAAGCCGGATATCTTCAAATTGTATATTTTGTATAAAAAGACAACTGGGCTTTGCACTGATACCAGGAAGATTACAAAAGGGTGTATGTTCTTTGCTTTAAAAGGAGATACTTTCAATGGTAATGAGTTTGTATTTAATGCGTTAGATGCCGGTGCCGCGTACGCGGTTGCAGACGACGAGAAACTTGTTAAGGCTGCAAAAAAGAAATATCCTCAAAAAGTTATAATGGTAGACGACGTGCTGCGCACTTTGCAATTGCTTGCAAGACACCACCGCCTGCAGTTTAAAATTCCGGTGATAGGTCTCACTGGGACTAACGGGAAGACTACAACAAAAGAGCTTATAACAACTACTCTTGCAACAAGATATAAGGTTGTTGCAACCGAGGGGAATTTTAACAATGATATAGGAGTCCCAATGACTTTGTTTAAAATAAACAAAGATACTCGGGTTGCCGTAGTTGAGATGGGGGCCAGCCATCCTCATGATATAGATACTTTAGTTAACATTGTATGCCCAACATTTGGTTTGATAACCAGCGTTGGAAAAGCTCATCTTCTTGGATTTGGTTCGTTTGAGGGTGTTAAAAAAGCAAAGGGGGAACTATATGACAACTTGCAGGAATACAAGAAGATAGCCTTTGTAAATATTGACAATCCAATTCTTAAGGAAATGGCGGAGCAGAGGCCCAACATGCAAATTGTTCCCTATGGTCTCAAAAGCAACTGTGCAAAAATACTGAAGAATAAAGAGGGAGACCCGTTCCTTAAAATGGAACTTCCGGATTTATCAGGAAGTGCAAGGGGAGGAAAGATGATTAAGGTAACTACCCATCTTATAGGAGATTATAACAGCGATAATGTGCTCGCCGCTCTTTGTGTTGCTACTTATTTTGCCGTTCCAACATCCGCTGCGGTAAAAGCTATCGGGAGCTATATTCCATCTAATAACCGCTCTCAGATGACAAAAACAAAGCTGAATACTCTAATTAAAGACACCTATAACGCAAATCCGACAAGTATGAAAGCGTCACTGGAAAATTTTGATAATCTTGATTTTAAGAATAAGGTGCTTTTATTGGGGGATATGCTTGAGCTTGGTGATGATTCTGTAAAGGAACATAAAGTTGTTGTGGAACAAGCTCTTCAGATGAAACCTATAAGAGTAATCTTTGTAGGTGAAGAATTTGGTAAGGCATATAAACAGCTTTATGAAAAAAGAGCGGATTGCATAAAAAATGTAAGCGGCGTTGGTTCAAAAAATGCCGGGATAAAATCCGTTGCGGGAAAGACTGTAGTAGAACTTTACAAAACTTCTGCAGAATACGCAGAAAAACTTAAAAAACAGCCTCTTAAGGGATGTGCAATCTTAATAAAAGGTTCTCACGGAATAAAGCTGGAGACCTTGTTTGATTTACTTTAATTCTCCTGCGTGTACTTTTTGGGCGATATGCCGACATGCTTTTTAAAGAACTTCCCAAAAGAAGACTGGTCTGCAAAATGAAGTTTTTCGGCTATTTGCGGTATTGATGCGCCCGGCGTGCGCAGCATTGTTTTTGCTCTAATAATCAGATTGTTTGCAATCCAGTGTTTTGCGGTGTTATCTGTTTGTTCTTTTAGTATTAGGGATAGATATTGTACCGTGATGCATAGTTTATCTGCATAGAATTCGGGGTAGTGCTCTTCTTCTCCGTGTTGCGCAACCAGCTGTAAGAAATTTCTTGTAAGGGTATCTTTGCGGCTATCGTTTTTCAAGTTTTGTGTGTTGTTAAGGATTGATAAATAGTTGACTACCTGCATGGAAAAAATATAAAAGGCAGAGTGAAGAATTTCTCCAAGAAATATATTCTCTTTTTGCTGTATAAAATTATATATGCTGTCCGTACATCTTTTGATTGCTTCCATTTCTTTGTCATTCAGCATAAAACCGGCTTTATTGCTTAGGTTCATAAAGTATCCCATTGGGATTGGGCGGCGCTCCATCATTGTGTCTTGCGCAAAATCTTTTGTCACCATTATAACATGATACCTGCAATTTGGTGATATAGAGGAGCTTGTAATTGTATTAAATGGCGATATAATTACAAGAGTATTTTTTTTGAACGAGTGATCTATGTAGTCTAGTGTAATTTTCATTTCTCCCTCCAGTATTAATATAAAACTCATGACGTTTAATTTTATAGGAGGAAAATTTTTCATTAAGTCTTTTATTGTTTTTTCATTGAATTGATTGCCTTCAATGATTAGCAGCTGATTTTTAAAACAAAACCCGCCTGCCTCTGCGGCAAAATTATCAAGATGCATTTCTACCCTTGTGGCGTTTTCTCCCGGGGCGTTTGTTGAAGTTGCTGCAAGCTGTTTAACGTCCATAAATATCCATATTTAATTTTGGAACAAAAGTATTAAAAATTTGTTGTAGCAACGGCCTTTTTTTATAACACATTATAGTTTTGGAACAAAAATGTACAAAATAGGACGGTATAAGTTTTCTGTAATGGTATAATCTTTGCGCTCCCAAAGTCCGTTTTATAGTTGACAAGAAATGTTTGGGTATAGAAAATGATTAGAAAAGAGCAGATAATGGAGACGGCTTTTGATGTTTTTACGCAGCGCGGCATCAAGGATGTTAGCATGGATGACATTGTGCGAACTCTTAAGATATCCAAAAAAACTCTTTATGATTATTTTGCCAGTAAGGAGGACTTGGTTTTGCAAAGTTGCCATTTCAAACTTGACAAATTGAAAAATAAGCTGGATTATATTAGCGCATCTATGGATAATTCTTTAGAAGTTATGGTGTTTGGTGCTCTGGAAGGTTTTAAGTTTTTTCACGGTTCAAATGAAAATTTCAAAAAGGATGCCCTTGCCGATGTTGAACTGCAAAAATTATTTTCAAGTACAAAAGCGGAATTGGACAAGAGAGGAATTCTGGTAATTAATAGGGGATTAGAAGAGGGGATGATTGAGAAAGAGCAAAATTTTGATGTATTGGTTTCTTTGTTCCATCAGCAACTTTTGGAGGCAAAAGCGGAACATAAGATAGCGGGGACGCCGGAGAAAAATTGTTTTGACTTTATAACTACCGTATTAAAAGGTATTTGCACAGACAAAGGCAGAAAGGTAATAGATGGATTAAGAGCAAGGTATAATTAAGAATATTATTTTTGTCGCGACAGTAACATTTAAATTGAACAGAACAAGATTACAATAGTAAACAAAGCCGGGCGGCAAATAAGTTAGATAGAAAAAAGCGGATATTATATGAAGAAGAAATTTTTGAAATTTATTGCAATAATAAGTGCGGCAATTGTTCTGCCTTGCGGAACTTCTGCTCAAACTGCGGTTAATGCACAAGTTGCAACAAATGGGCAGGCGGCTGCAAATGATACGCTTGCACTGACATTGAATGAAGCCTTGCAAATAGCAAAAAGCCAGAGTTTTACAGTTAAGATTGCAGATAAAGAGGTCCAGAAGACCGGCTATGCAAAGAACGGCAGTTATTCCTCTTTGTTCCCACAGATTAATTTTAGCGGTGCCTACCAGCGTACTATTAAGAAGCAGGTGATGTATATGAAAATGGATACGGTTACAAGGTCTTTTGCCGTTGGTACGGCTAATGTTTACAACATGGGATTCTCTGCAAGCATGCCTCTTATTAATTTCTCGCTTTGGAAGAGTTTGGAAATTTCCGGAAAGAGTGTGGATCTTGCGGTTGAGCAGGCGCGTTCATCCAGACAAGACCTTATAGATCAGGTGCAACAGGCCTTCTATACTTGTTTGCTGGCATCTGATTCTTATGATGTCTATAGAGAAAATTATAACAATACTGTCCATAGTTATAGAGATGCAAAAGCAAAATATGAGAGCGGCAGAAGCGCAAAATATGATATGATACGTGCTGAGGTGACAATGCAAAATGCAGAGCCAAGCATGTATGATGCCCAGAATAGCATGGTTCTGGCAATGTGGAAACTAAAGGCTCTCATTGGAATAGATTTGAATACAAATATTAAATGCATTGGAAAATTGTCTGATTATAAAGATGCGCTGAGAGATGTTTCATTTGTGGCGGATACAACAATGCTGGATAGAAATTCTTCTTTAAAACAACTTGATATACAGAGTTATATATTGAGCAAAACATATAAGATGCAGCTTGCTCAGTATTATCCAACGTTGAGTGCCTCTCTTTCTTATTCATGGATTGCAATGGCAGAGGACTTTAAATTCAAGGATTATAATTGGAATCCATATTCTGTCGGCGGATTGTCTTTAACCGTTCCAATTTTTAGCGGCGGCCAAAGATGGTATAATTTGAAGCAGACAAAGGTGCAGCAGGAAGAACTTGATTTGCAGAGAGAAAATACAAGAAGGAATCTTGTGGTTGCCGTTAAGCAATGCTTGAGCTCTTTGGAAACGGCTGTTAAACAATATAGTGCGGCCCAGGCCTCTATTGAGGGCGCCAAGACGGGATATGAAATTGCGCAGAAGAGATATGAAATCGGAAGCGGAACTTTACTTGAAATGAATGATGCGCAACTTGCTCTTCTGCAGGCCAAGTTAAATCTTAATCAATCTATATACACGTATCTTGTAGCAAAGTCTTCTCTTGATAAAGTGCTTGGTGTTAATGTGAATGATGAAACCGAATATAATCCTCAGAAGAGGGAGCTTATCAAGAAATTACCCGCTGCTGAAATGGAACATTCAAAAGCGGCTGACAATTGGAGTGAAGGAAATAAATAGAGATAGGGGAGACGGTTACTGTTGGGATTAAAATAGGGAAAGAAAAATATAAAAAAATAAAAATATGCATACAAAAGATTACATGAAATTTTTTGCTGCCGTTGCAGTGTTTGGAGCTGTAATAACGGGAGCTTCTTCTTGCGGGCAGAGCAATAGGGATAAGGCTGCTGCACAAGCGGATTCTACTAAGGTACAGGATGTTACCGTTACAAAAATTTCCGCTCAGGATGTTGACCAGATAGAAACTTTTACCGGTACGGTAGAGGGTTACAATACAAATAATATATCTCCAAAAATGGCAGCTAGAATCCAGAGAATTTTTGTTGAGATTGGAGACCATGTTTCCCGCGGACAGAGGCTGGCTATTATGGATGCCTCTTCTCTTACACAGGCAAAACTTCAAATGCAAAATAATAAGCAGGAGTTTGAGCGTTCAAAACAACTTTATGAAGTTGGAGGTACCTCAAAATCAGATTATGATGCACGTAAAATGGCTTATGATGTTTCTTTGTCTAACTATCAGAATTTGGCGGAGAATACATATTTGATTAGCCCGATTTCCGGTGTTGTTGTTGCTAGAAATTATGACCAGGGAGATATGTTTAATAGTGGAGGACAACCTTTGTTTACAGTTGATCAGATTCGTCCGGTGAAAATTAAGGTTAACGTTTCTGAGGAATTGTTTAATAGTATTAAGAAGGGAATGAATGTAAATGTTCAGCTGGATGTGTTTGGTGATGAGGTGTTTAAAGGGAAGGTGCATCTGGCATATCCTTCTGTTGATGCAACAAGCAGAACATTTCCCGTAGAGGTTACTATTGAGAATCAGAATGAGAGAGTACGTCCTGGAATGTTTGCAAGGGTTACGTTCAATTATGGGAAGGAGCATCACGTGGTGGTTCCGGATGTCTCAGTTGTTAAGCAAGTTGGAAGCGGTGACCGTTATGTTTATACGGTTGTTGACGGAAAAGTTGTTTACAGGAAAGTTACACTTGGAAGACAGTTTGGGAAGATGTACGAGGTTAAGAGCGGACTTAATGATGGCGATGAGGTTATAGTTGAAGGACAGAGCGTTGTGAATAACGGGGAGAAGGTAAAAGCAAAAGAGGGGGAGCCTGCGGCTTTTACTCCGGATAAATTTGAAGAGTAGCGTATTGCAAGCCGCAGCAATGATGACGGCATTTTAATTTTAATGAAAATAATTATTTAATATGAGTTTATATTCATCGGCGGTTAAGAATCCAATTTCTACCGCACTGATATTTGTGGCCATTGCAATATTGGGAATTTTTGCTTTCACAAAGCTGCCCATAGATTTGTATCCGCACATAGAGAGCAACTCCATCATGGTGATGACTTCTTATGCCGGTGCAAGTGCCTCAGATATAGAAAGTAATGTGACTAAGCCAATTGAGAATACTCTTAATAGCGTTAGTTATCTTAAGCATATAACTTCTCAGTCTAAAGAGAATATCTCTGTTGTAACATGTGAGTTTAAATACGGAAGAGATATTGATGTTGCAACAAATGATATCAGGGACAAACTGGAGATGGTGAAATCTTCCCTGCCGGATGCTGCGGGAAATCCTGTCATTTTTAAATTTTCATCTGATGATATTCCTATTATTATTCTTTCAGTTACTGCCGATGAGAGTATGCCCGGACTGTATAAACTGTTGGATGACAAGGTTGTAAATACATTGGCAAGAACTCCGGGCGTTGGTTCTGTATCTATCATGGGCGTGCCAAAGAGAGAGATAAAAGTTTACTGTGACCCTTACAAGCTTGATGCATACAATATTCCAATAGAATCTATCGCGAGCATTATAGGCACTGAAAATTTGAATATGCCTGCGGGTTCTATTGATATCGGCTCAAATAACTACTCTTTAAGAGTCCAGAAGGAATTTGGCTCTGCTCAAGAAATTGAGAATATTGTTGTTGGCAGCTATGGCGGCAGAACCGTTTATTTGAGGGATGTTGCAAAGGTTATTGATGGAATGGAGGAGCGTTCTCAGGAGAGTTACATCAATGGAAAGAAGGGCGGTATGATTATTATCCAGAAGCAGACCGGAGCAAACTCTGTAGAAATTGCAAGGCAGGTAGAGAAGATGCTTCCTCAAATAGAGAATACTCTTCCCTCTGATGTTAAGCTGGGTGAGATTGTAAATACTTCAGACAACATTGTGAGAACTATAGGGAGTTTAAAGGAGACAATTTTCATCACCTTGGTTTTGGTTATGCTGGTTGTGTTTGTCTTCTTGGGAAGGTGGAGAGCCACTTTGATTATTGTAACTACAATTCCCGTCTCTTTGCTGGCCTCCATGGCTTATTTGTTTGCAACAGGTAATACATTGAATATCATATCAATGAGTTCACTGTCAATTGCAATCGGAATGGTGGTGGATGATGCGATAGTTGTGTTGGAGAACGTTACAACGCACATAGAACGGGGAAGTTCGCCAAAGCAGGCGGCAGTGGATGCTAGCAATGAGTTCGCGCTTTCCGTTGTGGCTTCTACGCTTAGGGTACTTGCCGTGTTCTTGCCTTTGACCATGATTAGCGGATTAAGCGGAATTATGTTCAGACAGCTTGGGTGGATGGTCAGCATTATTATGGTGGTATCATTGTTATGCGCACTTGCTCTTACTCCAATGATGTGTTCTCAAATGTTGAGGCTAAAAAACAAAAAGACCAAAATGCATGAGGTTCTGTTCACTCCTATTGATAAGGGACTAAATGCTTTAAATAGGGGTTATGCAAAACTTTTGAACTGGGCTGTTCATCATAGAAGACAGGTGGTTTTCATAGCAACAGGAATTTTTGTCGGCGTACTTGGCATATGCGGTCCGTTTATGAAAAGTGAATTTTTTCCGCAGCAAGATAATGCAAGAATTTCCGTTAAGGTAGAATTACCCGTCGGGACAAGACAAGAAATAACAAGAGACTTTGCGTTAAAACTTCAGCAAAGATTTGCAAAGCTGGAGCCTGAAATTGAGAAAAGCTCTGTGTCTGAAGGTACCGCAGACAGCGATAACCTGTTTGCCTCATTGCAGAGCAACGGTTCAAATATTATAAACTTTAATATCCGTCTTTGCAGTGTTGAGAAGAGAAAGAGAGGATTGACGGAACTTTCCGATATTTTACGAAACGAACTTGCCTTATATCCGCAAATACGTAAATCACAGGTAATTGCCGGAGGACAGCAAGGAGGAATGGGAGGACAGCAGGGTGTTGAGATTGATATTTACGGATATGATTTTGATGCTACGGACGCCGCTGCACAAGAAGTTGTAAAACAGTTCAAATCATTCAAGGGCGTTCAACAGGTTTTGATCAGCAGGGATGCATACACTCCGGAGTACAGGGTAAATCTTGACAGAGAGAAAGTTGCAATTAACGGTTTAAATACCGCTACTGTTTCACAATATTTGAGAAACAGAATCAACGGAGCTACCGCTTCTGAATTTAGAGAGGAGGGAGACGAGTATGATATTAGAGTCAGGTATGCTCCTGAGTTCAGGCAATCTATAGAAGACATAGAGAACATTACGGTATACAATTCACAGGGCAAAGGAATAAAAATCAGAGAATTGGGGAAGGTAGAAGAAGCTATGACGCCCCCTACCATTGAGAGAAAGGACAGACAAAGATTTATTTCCGTTACTGCAGCGCTTCCAAAAGGAATGGCATCCAGCGATTTGTTAAATGGTATTCAACAAAAATTGAATAAGGTGCATTTTCCTTCCGGGATATCTTGGCAGGTGGGCGGAACGTATGAGGATCAGAAAGATATGTACTCAGATTTGTTTACACTTTTGCTTCTGATTGTTTTACTGGTATTCATTGTAATGGCTGCGCAGTTTGAATCACTTACATATCCGTTTGTCATAATGATGGCAATTCCGTTTGCATTTGTGGGGGTGGTGATAGGGCTCGTGCTCAGCGGCACTCCAATGAGTGTCATGGCCATGATTGGAGTAATCATGTTAATTGGTATTGTAGTTAAAAACGGTATTGTACTTGTGGACTACACTAACTTGCAGAGAGAGCGCGGAATGGGTATTACCCAGGCGGTTGTAACGGCAGGACACTCCAGATTAAGACCCGTTCTTATGACAACATTAACAACAGTGCTTGGTATGATACCTCTTGCCATAGGAACCGGAGAGGGTTCAGAGATGTGGCGAGGCATGGGACTTACAGTAGCCTGGGGTCTAAGTGTTTCTACCGTAATTACCTTGGTATTAGTCCCGACAGTTTATGCAATATTTGCCGGTAACGGAATTAAACACCAAAGGAAAAAGGATAAAAAACGTATTAAGGCATTAGAAATTGCCACGGCAGCGGTTACGGTTTCTGAAAAATCTTTGAAAATTAAAATTTGATAATTACATGAAAGCGATATTTACAACGTTCAACGAGGCCCATTATGATGCAATCCTTGCAATATTGGAAAAGACTAATATAAAAGGATTTACAAACTGGGAGCAAGTCCGCGGACGCGGCAGCATAAACGGAGAACCGCACTACGGAAGCCACGCATGGCCAACTATGAACTCCTCAATTTTAATCTTTGCTCCAGATGCCGATGTAGCGGATTTAAGAAAACGGCTTCTTGATTTGGATTCACAATTCCCAGCGCTTGGTTTGCGTGTCTTTACCTGGACTGTGGATGAATAGCGGTAACGGAAAATTTCTGATGGAAAAATAACAATCGGAAAGTTATCAATGCAATAAAAAGAGAGAAGCATGTTTGTGGCTCGTCCTAAAATTTGTTTACAGATTAAATAGAGTTTTGAGTGCTAAATCCTGATGTCTGGATATTAGTCCTAGCATCGGTTGTCAAAGATGTAATAATAATATCATCTGATTTTTGACTTTGCTTGTTTTTGTAGTAGTTTTTCCACTTTTTTACTTGCTCTTTTGTCATTGAGCCATTCCATATTAAGGATGCCGTTGACGCGCTTGGCCACGGCGTTTTCTCCATCTTTTTTCTTATGTCAATATGCAGCTCCTCCTCTGCGGTCTCGATCATTGTGCTGAGTGCGAAATTCTTCAGTCTCTATCGGTCCAGTTCCGACTTGAGTGCTTTCAGCTGGCATCCACGCTCTTCAATGCTGGAGTGACTGGCGGTTTTCTTTGGCTCTTTCTTCACCTCGGAATTGATTTTGGGCCATTCTAAAGGACATGGTGTAATTGAATAATCCTAAATAAGTTTTACATTTAACATGATTTTTTGTCAACCTATTTTAGGACAAATCATTGTTTTGTAGCGCATTGCTTTGCATGCGAGCATAG
>JAQWEK010000164.1 GCA_028704975.1 Bacteroidales bacterium
GGTTGTGAAGAAACTTTCCGGTGCAGGTAAAAAGGAGTAAATCAGACGGAAGCGGCAATTTTCTGCGTTAAGAAAGATTAAGAAAGATTGGAATTTAGGGATTGAGGATTGAGGATTGAGAATTGAGAATTGAGGATTGAGAATTGAGAATTGAGAATTGAGAATTGAGGAATTGAGGATTGAGAATTGAGAATTGAGAATTGAGAATTGAGAATTGAGAATTGAGAATTGAGAATTGAGAATAGGATATTAAGGTGATTATTTTCCGGACATTAAGAGAATATAATATGAGATATTTTACCGGCGCAAAAAGTTTGAGGACGATTGCAATAGTTTTTGCACTCGTGTGTATTCCTTTGGTTTCCAGGGCGCAATATGATATTGACCAGTTTTTTTATAAGGGACGCGAGCTTTTGATTGACGGCAAGTATTCCTCCGCGATAGACAATTTTAATATTCTTGTCCGTTTGGACAGCACGCTTTATGATGCCTATTTTTTCCGCGGAATAGCAAAGTATAATCTTGGAGATTTTGCGGGTGCGGAGAAAGATTTTGACAAGTCATTAAAGTTAAACCCAATCTATACCCCCGCATATCATTATAGAGCCATAACATTAAGCAGGACAGGTAAATATGAGCTTGCACTAAAAGATTTGGCGGAGGCGGTAGATTTGCGTCCAAGCTACACGGGCCTCTACTTTAGCAGGGGTGTTACATATTTTCTCTCTCAACAATTTGAGAAGGCAATTTCTGATTTTAACAGATTCATAAAGGCGGAGCCAAAAGAGGCTGATGCGTATCTGAACCGAGGGGCGTCATATCTCTTTTTAGGAGATACGACAAAGGCTCTAAATGACTATAATACAGCTATTAATCTAAATATGTTTGACCCGGAAGGTTACGTCCGGCGTTCCAGAATTTATTCAATGACGGGCAAGCAGGATGATGCAATAAAAGATTTGAACAAGGCGATTTCTCTTGACTCAACAAATACGTTTGCATATTTCAACAGAGCGCTGATTAAGTTTGAAAGGAAGGATATCAAAGGTGCGCTTGGAGATTTAAATAAGGTTTTGCTGGAGGAGCCGGGCAATGCGCTGACACTTTACAATAGAGCTATAATTAGGTCACAGATAGGTGATTATAACAATGCAGCAGATGATTATGACAGAGTAATTGCAGTGAATCCAAATAATGTGCTTGCATACTTTAACAGGGCGGGAGTTTATCTTGCGCTGCACAGATACAGAGATGCCATGAATGATTATTCGCAGGCAATCAATCTCTATCCCGATTTTGCAAAGGCTTATATGAACCGCGCGTATGCAAAGGCTCAGCTGGGCCAGTATAACTCTGCAAGACAGGATGAAAGGATAGCCAATGCAAAAGTCATGGAGTATCGTTATAAAACTCGCGACAGTACCGGATATAGAAATTTCGCGGATACTACAAAGAAGTTTGACCAGCTGATTGCGCTTGATACGGATTTTGCAAAGAAGGATTTTTCAAATAACGAACTGTTGCAATACCGAGACGTGGACATAAGACTTAAGCCTCTTTATAAGTTTAACATAGTTGAAAAGCAGAAGGTTGCAATGGCGCTGGAACGCAGATATGAGAATCCCAAGATGACTGCGTTTGAATATTCAGCCGCAATTCCTGTTGAGATCACGCCAATAAAGCAGACCAGCAAGGATGAAAAATCTATCAGCACAAATAATTTCGAGAAAGAGATTAGGGAAAAAATTTCTGCGCTATCAGAGGGAAGCGGAAAGAAAAATGATGTATCCGTCGGGAGGCTGATGTTTAGTCAGGCTTTGATTGCAGGTTACAACAACCATTTTAACGAGGCATTGGCGGATTATGATAAAGCCATTGAAAATGAGCCTGATCAGACGTTCTACTATATAAACCGCGGTGCGCTGCAGGCAGAGATGATAGACTTTATTTCATCTATGGAGACAAATGTCCAGGTGCTGACACTGGATAATTCCAGGACCGCAAGAGCCAGAGTACAAGATAGATATGCAAATTATGATTATACTCCCGCAATTCATGATATGGTTAAGGCGGCGCAACTGATGCCGGAGTTTCCGTATACTTACTACAACTTGGGAAATCTTTACTGTCTGTCAAATGACCTTCCTGAATCTATACAGCAATACACTAAGGCAATTCAGCTTTATCCGTTAATGGGGGAGGCTTATTATAACCGCGGACTTGTCCTTATATTTTTGAAAGACAAAGAGAAGGGATGTCTGGATTTGTCAAAGGCCGGAGAGCTTGGCATTCAGGATGCGTATGGCGTCATAGGCAAGTACTGCACAAAGAAGTAACTCAATTGCAATTTATTTTGCATCACATTGCAGTGCGGAACGCAGGATTATTTCTTCCTGTTCTTCTTTATTTTTTTGATGGCGTTAACTGTTCTGACCGTTGCCTCATCTGTTGCAATGTCGTGTATTGCAAGGAAAGTAAGAATTGCGCAAACGATTGGGAATACGGCGGTTATGGGGAACCTTGCTCCGGCCGGTCTGGTAAAAAAAGTATAGGCAAGCCAGCACTGGAATGCCAGCAATATTACAGCATTAAAGATTGAAAATCTTACTTGAAGCATTCTGTGGTGAACAAGA
>JAQWEK010000045.1 GCA_028704975.1 Bacteroidales bacterium
AAAAACCCCAGGCCATATATAACCCATTGAGAAATAGTTGCTTGCTGCATGGCTGTATATTTTCTGTCGGGAGAAAATTATGAATTAATATTTTGCTCTCCAACTGAATAATTGATGTATCTCTTTTTCATCCAGCGATATGCAAAACAATCCTTTAGAGGACCAATCAGTCTGTTCCATACATTGTACTTGGAAACCCCTGCTGTTCTTGGGAAGTGCCTCACGGGAATTTGCTTCATCTTGCCTCCTTCCTGCAGCTGTATAAGTGCCGGAAAGAAGCGATGCATTCCGGTAAACATCGGAATCCTCTTGGCATAAGCCGTTTGCATAATTTTTAACGGGCATCCGGTGTCCTGCGCTCCGTCATGAGTAAACATTTTGCGGAAACCGTTTGCAAATTTAGACTGGAAATTTTTCCATCCGGAATCCTTCCTGTTTGCACGTATGCCCATAACAAGCGGATAGTCAATGATATATGGTAGCAGTAAATTAAAGTCCTCCGGGGTTGTCTGCAGGTCGGCATCTATGTAGCCCACAAAATCCGAGAAGCAATTGTCAAATCCCGCTTTTATTGCTCCGCTGAGTCCTGTGCGGTGAGAAAGTGATATATAGAAGAAATTTCTTCTTTTAGAGCATTCATCTTTAATCAATTGCAGGGAATCATCTGCAGAGCCGTCATTTACAAACAAAACGCATACGGAAGGCTCTTTGGAAAATTCCATGAACTTGCCAAGCTCTTCTGCAAGCCTGCCGACATTTCCCTCCTCATTGTAAACGGGGGATATTATTGTAAATCTGTATTTTGATGTCTGATTCATATCTCAAAAATGTGCGCAAATGTAAGCATTAAAACTCAATTGCAGACGTTATTCATTTCAAATGATTTAGTTATTATTTTTTTGGAACAAAATTAGCGTATTTTAACCCTGTCAGTTTTGAGTTTACGCCGGTGCACGGCACAACGAGATTGTACAAAAAATGAGGGACAAGATGTGTGCATCCATATGCAGTATATTTCATGAATTATCATTTAAAAAATATTAAATTTGCCTTGTAACTGTAATATCATGACAAACTCCGCGCACCGCTTCATAGCTTTGGCAATATGCTCGCTTTTCTGTGCTACAGAGGTCTTTGCTGTAAAAGCGGTATCAAATATAGTAAAAATTAAGCAGCCGGACGGCAGCATAATAGCCGTCAGGCTATATGGAGATGAGCATTTTGGCTACAAAAAAATGCTTAACGGCTATATCGTGGCGGAAGGTGGAGACGGTTACCTGCATTATGCAAATTACAATTCCGGCCGTCTCTCTATTTTAAAGGAGAGAGTTAAAGACTATTCTCCGGCTGCGGTAGCCGGCGCATCATCCTCAATACCCGTAATGGTTTCATCTGCACTAAGGAATGCAGAATTGATCAGAAACTCTGACTCCTATAAAGGGCGCGCCGTATCAAATTCTTCCGCTGTATTTGCGTTAAAATCTGTCGGGAACAGTGGAAATATCAAAAAAACCGGTTCTTCCGGGAGCGTTAAGTCACTTGTGCTGCTTGTGGAGTTTTCAGATGTAAAGTTTGCCTCATCCTACGCCAGGCAAAATTTTAATAATATGTTAAATCAGAGCGGCTATTCCGTTAACGGAGCAACAGGTTCTGCCGCCGATTATTTTAAGGATAATCTTGGAGGCCGTCAAATAATTTTTGACGTTGCTCCCATTGTAACACTTTCAAATCCTGAGTCTTATTATGGCGCAGATAACGGAGGAGTTATTGATGCTGGTGTTGCACAGCTTGTAAAAGATGCGTGCGCTTCTGCCGTTTCTGCCGGGGTAGATTTTTCACAGTACGATTCCGACGGAGACGGAAAGGTGGATAACGTGGCAATAATTTATGCCGGATATGACCAGGCGGAAAACGGAATGGCTGATGCAATTTGGGCACGTCAGGCGAGCGCAGACAACTTGAATATTACATATAACGGAGAAAAAATTTCATCTTATACGTGTTCCTCTGAACTTAAAGGAAGTACCGGTGCCATTATGAACGGGATAGGGGTATTCTGTCATGAATTCTCTCACTCTTTGGGCCTTATGGATATGTATGACACAAACGGAGAAGAAGAGGGGACCTCTCTCGGTTTATGGAAAACATTATCTATCATGGATATGGGCTGTTATTCAAACAACGGCAATACGCCTCCATATTATTGTGCTATAGAGAGGGAGATGCTGGGGACAGGTGATGTCATAGATTTGGTCTCCGGAAAGGATTACTCTTTAGCACCCTTAAGCGCAGGCAATTCTGCTTTTTATAGATTGAAATCTTCAACAGACGGAGAATATTTCTTGTTTGAATGCAGGGGGACATCAAATTGGGATAAATATATCGGGGGTAGCGGATTAATTGTATACCATGTGGATAAATCTTCAATTGTATATGGCGGCATAGCATCCTCAAACAGATGGGTTTACAACAATGTTAATACCTTTGCCGCGCACCCTTGCGCTTATGTGCTGGCAAGTCCAAATGCATCTTTATCCGCTACCGGTGTTGCCTCCGTTTTTTATCCCGGAGCGCTTAACATAACGGAACTTGATGCCGACAGTTCTCCGGCCCTGTTGGATTGGAACGGGATGGAGATGGGCGTCACACTCTATAACATTAAATATTCATCCGGAAACCTTTCATTTAGCACCGCTCCGGCTCTTATTTACAGTGCAGATTTGCCAAAGGCCAGGAGTGGAAAGGTGACTCAGTATCAGATAAATGCAAAGTTTTCCTGGACTCCCGACAGAACCTACTCCCCCTCGGAGGGCCATTGGAGAGTTTTGTGGGGGCTGCAGAGTGAAGAGGGATATTCCGGTTCCGGTACAACGGATACAACTTTCTTTATGATCTCCAATCTTAAACAAAAGTCAAATTATAAGGTTAAAGTTGATTTTGTGAATGAAGCTCGCATGGGTGACTACTACGCAACAAAATTTACCACAGATTCAATTTCATCCGGATATCCTTATGCAAAATTTGCGGCGGCTTATAGAGTTAATGATAATATAGAACTTGCGGTTATGAATGTTGCGGAGCCCGTCTCATCTATTTATTGGACAGTCAATTCCTTACAGCTTCAGCAAAGCCAGACATATCAAATTAAAAATCCGGGCAATTACAAAGTTTGCATCTATATTGGTTATCCCGACGGCTCCACTGATGTTATAACTAAAAAAATCGTAGTAAGATGAGGAGAACGGCGTATCATATAAAATATCCCTCTTTGCTTGTGTTGCTTTTTATTACATGCATAAGTTTTTCCGCGTGCAATAAGACCCTGTCTTATGACGGACAGCTCTCTTCTTTTATGGCAAATAACGCGGTAGGTTTGTATTCAATGGAGCGTTCATCATTCCGTTATGACTCAACAGATTGCCAGATTGTGAGAAATGAATTCAGGAAAATGATAAGAATGCAGAAAGATGATCAGAGTCAACTTGTTAATGCAACTTTCTCTACAATGTATTTTGGGTTTGAGCAGCCCGTAAATATTAAGATTGCATACGTTTCTCCTTCATATACAAGTAGTTTTAATATGGAGGCTTATCTTGTACAGATGCAGGACGGGTTATACTGGTTGTGGGACAGTAATAAGAAGATAGGATTAATTATTCCGGAGAGTGAATAGCCGTTTTTATTTACACGACAGGTGTTTGCTTTTAGGAATAAAAAAAACCGCTGAAGGCGGTTTTTTTAGTTGAAAGGAAATGCTTATTTCTTCTTTGCAGGAGCTTTAGCAGCTGCAACAGAAGCCTTTCTGAAATCCTTCATAAGTTTTCCAATGGTCAACGCAGCCTTTCTTGCGCGTGTACCGGCAGCCTTGTTTCCTTTAACTAGTTGAGCTTCAGCATCTTTGTTGAAAACCTCAATCTGAGCTTGAATCTTTGCTAATAGTTGTTTCATTGCTTTAGACTTTATTAGGTTAAATTTTCTGATGATAAAATTAACTATAAATCTTAACTTTGCAAAATAAATCAAGAATAATTTTTATGAATTTCAGCCTTAGAGAGATAACCAGTGCCTTTATTGTGATGTTTGCCGTGATTGATATCACCGGTTCTACTCCAATAATTTTAGACCTCAAGTCTCGCGGAAAAAAGATTGAACCTCTTTCAGCTGCTCTTGGCTCGTTTGGTCTTTTTATGGCTTTTATGTTTGGCGGCCAGTGGATGCTTAACCTGTTTGGAGTTAGTATTCAGGCATTTGCGGTGGCCGGTTCCCTAATTCTTTTTGTCATGTCGCTGGAAATGATTCTTGGAATAGAAATATTCAAGTATAATGACAGCCCGTCCGGCAGCGCCACCGTAGTTCCTATTATTTTTCCTTTGATAGCAGGTGCGGCTGCTCTTACTACAATGCTGTCTATCAGGTCAGAATACCACTTGGAAAACATCATTGTTGCTATAGCCCTTAACATGGTGCTTTGCTATTTTGTATTAAGACATCTGGGTTGGATGGAGAAAGTATTCGGAAAGAGCACAATCTACGTAATGAGAAAATTCTTTGGAATTATTCTTCTTGCTATGTCTGTCAGATTGTTTGCGGTTAACGTTGTTACACTTTTTAGATAACAAGTCATAAGTTATTTATATTCCCGACAGTTGATCTTTTGTCACACCCGTGTTTTACTTTATTTTTGCTATTGCAAGACCGTAACCCGCAGAATCTTCCGGTCTTATAATCCTCTCTCCTCCGCTAAGGGCTTTGGTGGCCGAGGCATACGGTGACTTAGACGGTTTTGCAGGGTAAGAACCTGTCGCGATGTAACTAAGGCAAGCTGAAATCAAATCTTCCTTTACTCCAAAGTCATGATATATATCATCATACCTGTAGTTGTCCGGAACAATCCCGTTGTCAAAGTATCCTCCGCCTTCTGAATTTACGCAGTAGAAGCATATAGGCAGAAATACATATTCCAGGGCGGATGTACCGGCCGAGTTATCCGGGTATGTATAAACGTACATTCCGTTTGGTTTGCCGTATGTTGTATCCCCAACTTGTTTAATGTTGGTGAACGGCTTTAGACCGTTAATAAGAGACTCGCTGGCAGAGGCTGTACCTGAGCCCGTTATGAAGAATATCCTGTTTAAATCCAATGAATTGGAACTTCTACTGAATTTGTATACGGAAGAACTTTGGCTGTCATAAGATGTGTATTTTGAGTTGTGCTTTAACTGTATGAAGGTTTTTCCGTCGCCGGCCGGAGGAACCAAAAGACTTGCAAAATCTTTGCAAACGCTTAAGTCTCCGCCACCGTTGTACCTCAAGTCGACTATCAAATCAGTAATGCCGGAACTCTTGAAGTTTTGTATTGCAGTTGTAACCTCGCTTTCCAGACTGGCTGTGAAGGAAGTATAGAGCATATAACCAACTTTTGCGGTTGGGGATAGAGACGGATAATCTGAATTGGTGTAGATTGCCGTCTTGGGAACTGACTTGGTCTGAACAATTGCTTTTGATGTGGTAAAAGTGTGTTCTGTGCCATTTAAGTCTTTATAAGTGAACGTCAAAGGAGATGTGTCCAGCGTGCTGTTAAACGTTTTTGCGTTTATAAGAGTCATTACATCCGTGTTGTTTAATTTGGTAAGCTGCCATCCTCTTGTAACTCCCTGTGCCGAAAGAGGGGAGTTGTCATATACCAGGCCCATGTATATTCCGTAATCTCCGTAGTATTCATACGGCTGCAAAAATTTTCCGCCGTAAATCGTGTATGCTCCGGTTTGCATTGAATTGTACTCGGAGGCATCCATCATCCAGCTCCATCTGTCATTGCTAACTAGCAGAGCATCAAAGTATTTATAGATATCATCATAGCTGTTTGCATTAACAGAAGGAATTGAACTGCTCCAGTAATATATGGAAGACATTATGGAGTATAAATATGTTTTTGCCTCTGAAAGGTCGGTAGTTGTAGTTTCTATTTTTGTAGAGGTTTTCTCACAAGAGGTCATTGTCCCACTTAATATACTAATAACCAATAACATGCATAACCATTTGTACTGAAATACCTTTTTCATACTTTTCAATATTAAAACTGTCGGGAAGCAAAATTACTAAAAATTGTAACTTTGCATAAACGATGCCCGAGTCGTTTATTGCTCTGGCACCATAACTTAACTCTCCTAAACTTATTTTTATGCATTCGTTTGCTGATATTGTAAGTGCGGTCAGCTCCTTTTTATGGGGTTGGCCCATGATTATCTTGTTGCTTGGTACTCACCTGTTTCTGACAGTTAGACTGAGATTTCCGCAGTCAAAAATTTTTAAAGCTATCGGACTTTCATTCAAAAGGGACAAAGGTTCTTCCGGCGATGTCAGCCAATTTGGAGCTTTGGCAACATCCCTTGCCGCAACTATCGGGACCGGAAATATTATAGGTGTTGCAACGGCTGTTTCTTTGGGCGGACCCGGTGCTGTGCTATGGTGCTGGCTTACAGGCATTTTTGGTATTGCAACAAAATACGGAGAGGGCTTGCTTTCAATTAAATTCAGAGTAAAAACTAAAGAGGGAACAATGTTGGGAGGCCCAATGTATGCGCTGGAAAGAGGTCTTCATGCAAAGTGGCTTGCAATAATATTTTGTGTGTTTACGGCTTTGGCAGCTTTTGGAATAGGAGATACTGTTCAGGCAAATGCAATATCAACCTTGTTAAATGAACCCGGTTTATTTGGTCCCGCTTTTGCCGGAATTCCAAAATGGGTTAGCGGAATTGTTTTGGTCACTCTTGTTACTCTTGTGATATTCTTTGGTATTAAAGGAATTGCAAAAGTTTGCGAGGTCCTTGTTCCTTTCATGGCAATCTTCTACATATTTGGATGTGTGGCAATTTTAGTTTTGAACTGGGGCGTGCTTGGCCAGACAGTATCTCTAATATGTCACTCTGCTTTTTCCGCAAAGGCGGGAATAGGAGGTCTGGCAGGAACAACTGTAATGATGGCCTGCAGATACGGAATAGCAAGAGGTCTGTTTTCTAATGAATCAGGTATGGGTTCGGCTCCTATTGCAGCCGCAGCAGCAAAGACTAGAAATCCCGTACGTCAGGCGCTTGTATCATCAACCGGTACATTTTGGGATACGGTTGTTGTTTGTGCTTTAACAGGTCTGGTCCTTGTATCCAGCATTATCAATAATCCAAATATCAGTTATGCCGATGGAGCAAAATTAACTCAGCTCGCATTTGGACAAATTCCCAAAGTAGGTTCTATTTTCTTAACAATAAGCCTTGTAACTTTTACATTCTCAACCATTTTGGGATGGTCATATTACGCGGAGAAGGCTATTGAATATCTTGCAGGGCAAAAGTTTATAATATATTACAGGATAATTTGGGTAGCTCTTGTTTACGTTGGCGCCGTTCTTGACCTTTCACTTGTATGGAACATTGCGGACATTATGAATGCAATGATGGCAGTTCCAAACATAATTGCCTTGCTGCTGCTATCCGGAGTTATAGTTGCAGAAACACGAAAGTATTTGTGGAACGGGAAGTTGGATGAAATTTCTACCGATGATATTCCTGTTGTCCCGGACAAGAGCAAAAGAAAATCCGATGTTATTAAAAACTGATATATAAAATAAAAAAGAGCGTCTTTTCAGGCGCTCTTTTTTATTTTCAAAGCATCAAGGCCCACTTTCCTAATCCTCTACTGAATAATGCTTTGCGTAATCCAGTTGCTGTTTTAAGAAGTTGTCATTGTATTTTACAACGTAATCTACAGTCTTGCCGTTCTTTACAACAGGCACAATATCTGGATTGATAAATCCCTTATAAGGCTTAAGATTCAAAGCTTTGTAGCGTTCTACCACTTCTTTGTGAAGAGCAGGATCAATGTTTATGGCGTAAGTTTCAATCAAATTTTTGCCGGCGGCATAATCACCTTCTGATTTAATTCTCTGAATTTCTGCAAGCAGCTTGCCAAACAATACGCGCAACTTTGCATAATCATTGATTACAAAATAAGTTTTGCCATTGCGAATTTTTTTCTCTATCACATTATCTTTTAAGCCCTTCTCATAGCACCATTGTGCAATTAGCTTTCTGTCTTGCATGTGAGCCTCTGTGTTTTTCTTTCCAAGTTCTATTCTTGAGAATTGAGTGAAGATGCCGTTTCTTATTTGAGAAATATATGCGGCCTTATAAGCCTCTGAATTTGGCAGCAAACCAAGCTCTACCATTTTTGGATCCGCAAGATAATAAAGTGCAAATAGGTCAGCGCGAGCTTCTTCCAATGCAGAGCTAAATTCTTTAAGAGCATTTGCGCTAACTCCCGGCATTATCTGTCCGCTTGCGTGTCCAAGACATTCATGCAAATCCGTATGAAGATTATCTGTTAGAGTGCTGTATTTTTTAATGAAAGCAACTTCTGCGTCATCCCATGCAAATTCCTTAAGCGTGCTCTTTGGAGACTCATTGCTTGCCTTGTCATAAGCATCTGTTATATTGGCTATTGTAACAGACTTGGAGCCATACTCTTTTCTAATCCAGTCTGCATTTGGAAGATTGATTCCAATAGGAGTGCTTGGGTAGCAGTCTCCTGCAATGCAAGTAACATTTATAACCTTTGCGGTAACACCTTTTACAGTCTTCTTTTTAAATCTGCCGTCAACAGGGGAGTTATCTTCAAACCACTGTGCATTCTCGCTTATAGTTTCCGTCCTGCGGCTTGCCTGAATATCTTTAAAATCTGCTATTGCCTCCCATGCGCCTTTTCTTCCAAGAGGGTCATTGTAATCCTCTACAAAACCGTTCATAAAGTCAACAACGGTTGTGCTGTCCTTAACCCATTGAATATTAAATCTATCCCAATCTTTCAAATCACCGCTCTTGTAGAAGTCAATAAGCATCTCAACGGTTTTTTTCTGGTTGGGAGTCTCTGCAAACTCTTTTGCCTTCTCCAGATTTTCCACAATTTTTGAGATACTCTTGGAGTATATGCCTCCGATTTTCCATGGTTTTTCCACAAGTTTCCCGTTCTCTTTAACTATCTTTGTATTAAGTCCGTATGAGATTGGCTCTTTTTCTCCCGGCGTCTCTTGAGCTGCATAGAATTTATTTACCTCATCCTGAGAGATGTTACCGTCATAAAAATTTACGGCGGAATTTACTACCATATCATTATTTGTGTCATTTGTTCTCCTCATCGGCATGACTGCAGGGTCATAAATAACAGGCAGAAGTTCAGCGCATTTGCTCTCCTGTCCCGTTTTGGCCATCAGCATTTTAAAGTATGTCCTTGAGCATGAAGGAATAAATTTATCCTCTCCATAATGATGATGAATTCCGTTGCTGAAAAAGAATCTTTTGGCGTACACAATAAAGTTTTCAAAATCTGCGCACTTTGTATCGCCCTCATACTTTGTAATAATATTCTCCAGAACTCTCCTTATAGGCAAATTATATTTGCAGTTCTGGTCAAAGTAAATATCTCTGCCCCATTTTGCCGCTTCACTTGTGTAATAAAGGAAGCTTTTCTGATTTAAACTCAGTGAGTTCCAGTCCGGTATGCGATATCTCAAAACCTGAAGATCAGCAAACTCATCTACTGAATATTTGAAATCTTTTCCTGCCGCAGCGTGATTGCTTTTTAAATTTTTAGCGCTTGTCATTTTTGCTTTGCTCTTTATTGTTTGTGCATTGCACGTGTTAAAACTAGAAACTGTCGCGATGTATAACACCGCTCCGCAAAGGCATGTAATTGTCTTTAAGTATTTCATTGTTAATTGTTTTGTTTAATCGCGACAGGTTACCCTGCTGCGGGATTATTGTTTTCTCCCTCTCCGGGAACTGTGCTTTCACTCTGTTGCGAGGCTTGAGAGTCTGTCTCTTGTGCGGTATCCTCCACGGATTTTTTAGACGTGTTCACGGCATCTTTTACGGCGTAAAAAAACCTCATTACATTGCCGGCAAAATTGCCCGCTCTTTTTACCCTTTCAACTACGGAGTCAATGTATGTAAGCGGATTTATTATCCTTTTAAACTCCTTATACTCAAGAGATAGCTCATTGCCTTTCTCATCTATTGCATCTGACAGCTTACGCTGAGCGCGGCGCAGTTCCTCCAAATTGGAGATGCCCGAGTATATGCTCTTTTTATTATTCATCTTCTTTTTCCTCCATGGAATTATCCATCTGTTCCTCATTAAAGTAATTCTCCTCTTTATTGTTATTGAAGAACATATTGATGAACATCTTTACTATTGAGTTAGTAAACAATTTCTTTCTCAAAAGGAAAACTGCCAGGAATGCAATGATGAAGACTCCGCCCACAATTAAAAAGCCCATAGCGGTGCTGTCCAAAAGCTCCCCAATGAAATAGGATAGAGCAAAACCAATAAGCTGCAGTATGACAACCCCAAGCATTACGTAGATTAGGATTAAAATAACCTTGCTGGAGACTATGGAGATATCCTCTACGCCTTTAAGCGTAAATTGGTCTATCTTCATATTTATATACTCTTTGACGGAGGATGCAAGTCCCTCATCATTAGTATCTTTATAATGCTTCCTTATGTTCATTTTTTATCTTCTCTTGAAGATCCTTATATGTTTCACCCGCTTTTTCTTTAATTTTCGCACGGGTGTTTGCACCGGAGTCCGGAGCAAGCAAAATAGCGGCAACGGCACCAAGAATTGCGCCTCCCACAAATGCAAGCAAATTATCAGATTTCATATTATTATTTTTTGTGGCCTTTTCAAGCCGGTTATTTACCTTGTTGCTATTTACAAATATAAGATTTTCCGTTGTTTTTTATAATTTTGACGCCGCAAAAAACGGAATTCA
>JAQWEK010000165.1 GCA_028704975.1 Bacteroidales bacterium
TCTTTCAGTGCAAGTGCTTCTGAGACAATCTTTAATGGGTTTGCAAAAGTCAATACTCTTAAGAGCAATAAGATGCAGCTGCAAATATCCGAGCAGCAAGTTGAAAAACTTAAGAATGACATTACAATTCAAATAACCCGCGCTTATTTGCAGGTTCTGCTTTCACAGGAACTGGAGAAAACCGCAAGAGAAAATTTGGAGAGCATAGCCCAGCAGGTTGAAAAGAGCAAGCAACTGGTAGATGCAGGCAGTCAGGCATATAGCACTCTTCTGGAAATGAAGGCGCAGTATGCAAATGAGGTTTCTACATTGGTGGATGCGCAAAATAATGTACGGACTAATTTATTAACACTTACACAATTGCTTGATTTGCATCCGGCGGATGCTGCTAATATTGCGGTGGTTAAACCCGCAGAAAATGCTGATACTCTGTATAAGGGTGAAGAGATGAACCTTGTGTATGCAAAGGCTCTTGAGCTTCCTCAGATAAAGGCGGCAGAACTTACCCTGGATAAAAGCAGACTGGATTTGAAGGTGCAGCAGGCAAGGTTATACCCAAGTATCTCTGCCTCTGCAGGATACGGGACTTTCTTTACTGACGGTCAGAACGGAGCATTCTTTCCGCAGTTGGATAAAAACAGGCAGCACTCTTTAGGTTTCTCTCTTAATATCCCTATTTTCAGTGGATTGGGATATCGTACAAATGTTAAGAATGCAAAGCTTGCCGTGGAAAATTCCAGAATAGATTTGGAAATACAGAAACAGAATCTTTATAAAGATGTGCAAACTGCTTATAATGAAGAGTATTCTGCGTCGCAAAAAGTTAAGGCGGCTAAAGTTACATTAGAGTCAACTAAAGAATCTTTCACATATACCGAGAATAAGTTTAATGTAGGAGCTTTGAGCGGAACGGATTACAGAGTGGCAAAAGCAAATTTATTTAAGGCTCAATCTGATTTTTTGCAGGCCAAGTATCAGTATTTGTTTGAATCTAAGATTCTTGACTTTTACAAAGGCATCCCAATTACCCTATAAAACATCGGGATTATTAAAATTGAAAAAATTTATAAGTATGGATAACAAAGGCAATAATATTAAGAAGGCGGAAGGCGGTAACAAGAGGAAATTGTATTGGATTCTTGCGGCAGTTCTGCTGATTGTAATTCTGGTGGTTGTTAAGAAATGCGGAGGCAGCGGTGAAATATCTGTTAATGTGCAACAGCCTGAGAGACGCAGCATTGTAGAGAGCATCCCGGCAAACGGAAAGATACAGCCGGTGACGGAAGTTAAGATAAGCCCTGATGTTTCCGGTGAGATTATTGAGCTGAATGTCAAGGAAGGAGACAAGGTCAAAAAGGGCGACCTTATCATAAAAATCAAGCAGGATATTTATCTATCTGCGGTGGATCAGGCGCAGGCCTCTTTGAATGCAACACGCGCGGCTTATGAACAGCAAAAAGCACAGGTTGCAAAGTCAACTCAGAACTATGAGAGAAACAAGAAATTATATGCAATGCGTACAATTTCCACCTCTGATTTTGAGGCGGCTACGTCTGAATATAAAGTTGCCCTGCAACAGCTGAAAGCGGCGCAGTTTAACATTCAAAGTTCAGAGGCGCAGTTGAAGGAGGCGCGTGAAAATCTCATAAAAACAACTATTTACGCCCCAATGGATGGAATTGTTTCCAAACTGGAAGTAGAGAAGGGAGAGCGCGTTGTAGGTACCAGTCAAATGGCCGGTACAGAGATGCTTAGGATTGCAAACTTTGAGCAGATGGAGGTTGTGGTAGATGTAAATGAAAATGATATTATAAGACTTCAAAAAGGCGATACTTCTGAAATTTCCGTAGATGCATATCCCGACAGGAAATTCAGGGGAGTTGTAACCGAGGTTGCAAACTCCTCAAAGAACAGTGGTACTGCAACATCTTCAAGTACCGCTACAACATTTGAGGTTAAGATTATTATTCTTCCGGAGTCTTATCAAGACTTGCTGGCACAGAATCCCACCCCGTTTCGTCCTGGCATGTCTGCTTCAGTTCAAATCCAGACAAGCCGCAAGGATAATGTGTTAACCCTTCCGCTTCAGGCAATTACAACCCGAAATGATATCTCCATGGCTGCCGCCTCTCCTTCCAAAAAAACAAAAGGAGGAAAGAATGCAAGTGGTGCAAAGGGTGCTGCAACCGGCAACATTGCTCCGGCACCAACATCCGGAGATGTAACGCAGTGGGTTTTTGTTTACAACAAGAAGTCCGGAACTGTCTCAGCAAGAGCCATAAAGACGGGTCTTCAAGATTTGAATTCAATAGAAATCACAGAAGGAGTCTCAGATACAACCCAAGTTGTAATCGGTCCTTTTGGTGCAATAAGCAAATCTCTTAACAACGGGACAAAAGTTAAAGTGAGCAAAAAGGAAATTTCAGATAGGGCTGCGGAGAAGAAAGACGGAGAGGTATCTGTTAGCGTTGGTTAAAATCGGTAAATGAAAAATAGTATCATAATTCTTTTGGAGACTGCAACTGATTCATGTTCAGCTGCTTTGGCAGACGGAGAAAAAATGATTGCGGAGAAATATG
>JAQWEK010000166.1 GCA_028704975.1 Bacteroidales bacterium
AATGAAAAAGATTTTTCTTGTTGCAGCAGTTGCGCTATGTGCAGGATTGTTTACTGTTACAGCCGCTTATGCGCAGTATAAGTATGAATTTACAACTGTAAAGAACAATCCGGCAACAGCTGTAAAAGACCAGGCCAATACAGGAACCTGCTGGTGTTTTGCAACTGTCTCTTTCCTTGAGAGCGAGGCAATTAAGAAGGGTACTGCCGATACAACCCTGGATCTGTCCGAGATGTATATTGTAAGGTGCAATTACATCAGAAGACTGGAGGATGATTACTACCGGAGAGGAAAAGGAAATACCGGTCCCGGCGGAGTCGGGCACCAGGCTCTTTGGGTTATGGACCATTATGGACTTATGCCTGAAAGTGCTTATCACGGAATCAATTACGGCATGGATCATCATGACCATTCAAAGCTTCAGTTCTCACTGGACTCTCTTATGGATGTTGCAGTCAAAGAGAAAAAGGGTATGCCTTATGATCAGGTTAACGCCATTCTTGATAAGTACCTTGGTGCAGTTCCGGAGAGTTTTGAGTATAAGGGAAAGACTTATACCGCTCAGTCCTTCAGGGATATGCTTGGGCTTAAGGGTTCTGATTATGTAGAAATTACAAGTTTCTCGCATCATCCGTTCTACGCGCTGTCTCCTCTTGAGATACCGGATAACTTTGATCATTATCTGTATTACAATGTTCCTCTTGACGATATGGTTGAAATAATGGATTACGCAATAAAAAAAGGTTACACGATATCATGGGATTCGGATATGAGCGAGACTTATTTTGCTCACCGCAATCACATAGCCGTTTTTGCGCCGGGTGAAAATATTAGGGCGGCAAAGGAGATAAAGGCAAAGTATGTTGAGCAACCTATAGACCAAAATATCAGAGAGAATATGTTTATGGATTATACAACATCTGATGACCATTTGATGCATATTACAGGTATTGCAAAAGACAAAGAGGGTGTTCAGTATTTTATTGTAAAGAACTCATGGGGAAAGGTTCCCGGTTATAATGAGGACGGATATGATGATGCCTCTGTAAATTACGTTAAAGCAAAGACAATATCCATATTGGTCAACAAAAATGCAGTTCCTAAAAAATTGGCAAACAAAGCCTTATTTGGAATACTGAGCAATCAGTTAAATGTCAAATAGTTTTTGAGAAAGGAGAAGAATAAAATAAAACTGTCGGGATAATTATGTCAATAAGAAAAAATATTCCTAATGCGCTTACATGCGGCAACCTTATAGCGGGCTGTGTTGCAATTGAATTTGCAGTTGAGTGTAATTTTGAAATGGCTCTTGTCTTCATGATTATCTCTGCAGTTTTTGATTTTTTTGACGGGATGGCGGCAAGAGCCCTTAACGCACATTCTCCAATTGGGAAGGATTTGGATTCACTTGCGGATATGGTTAGTTTTGGTGTCTCTCCTGCTTTAATTTTCTCTTATGGAATGGATAGCGGAATTACAGGCAACAGATTCCTGATTTTTATCCCTCTTCTGATTGCCGCATGTTCTGCCTTAAGACTTGCAAAATTTAATATAGATACCAGACAGGCAACAACGTTTATTGGACTTGCAACTCCAGCTAACGCGCTGTTTATTGCTTCTCTGTTTTGTACAAGCAAATTTTATCCCGCTATCTGGCATTTTTGGCATATTGTACCTTGGTTGCTTGGAATCCTTGCAGTTGGTTTGTCTCTTCTTCTTGTTAGCGAGATACCAATGTTTTCATTTAAGTTTAAGAACCTTACGTGGAAGGATAACAGTCTTAGATTTGTATTTCTTGCCATAGCTGCGGTGGAGGGACTTGCTACTTTAATTTGCGGCTGGAGATGGAGCGCAGTTGTATTTCTTGTGTTTGCAACATATATAATTCTTAACCTGTTACTGCTTATTAAAAGGACCGCATAAGGCAGAATAAATAAATTTTGATAAAATGGAATTTGTTTATACTTTTGCAGTCCCAAATCAGTAGGGAATGACTTGCTAGCTCAGCTGGTAGAGCACGACACTCTTAATGTTGGGGTCCAGGGTTCGATCCCCTGGCAGGTCACAAAAAGGTCCGGTTTTCGCCGGACTTTTTTGTTATTTATGAACATCTATTGCTTCAATACAAAACTGAATGTGCTTCCGTGTTCCGGTTCAGTGTCAATTTTAAGTTCGCTGCCAAGATGCTTTAGGATACTCTTGCACAATGTCAGACCAAGTCCAAGCCCCTGCTTAAATGTATCTACTTTTTCAAACGGAGAGAATATTCTCTCTTTGTCCTCTTTACGTATTCCGATGCCTGTGTCTTTAACATAGAATTTGATACTATTGTCTTTATGGGGAGTATAGCCAATTGTAATACCGCCTTTTTCCGTAAACTTAAGTCCGTTTGAAATAAGAGAAAACATAACTTGTTTTAGCATGGCCGCATCCGTTTCTATGACGTGCTCTTCTGCAGGGAAAGAGGCATTTATATAGAGATTTTTCTGCAAAATATCTTTTATTGTAAACGACTGCTCTGCCGCGTATTCTTTTAAATCCTCAATAAAACTGTTTAGCTTAATCTTCTGCTT
>JAQWEK010000167.1 GCA_028704975.1 Bacteroidales bacterium
GGAGCCAAGCATCGGAATTGTAAAATATTATGATGAAAAATCTTTTGTGATGGCGGACATTCCAGGAATTATTGAGGGAGCCCATGAGGGAAAAGGATTGGGATACAGATTTTTGCGCCACATAGAAAGAAATTCCATTTTGCTTTTTATGGTATCTGCGGAGAATCTGGATGTCTCAAAGGAGTATAATATTTTACTGAATGAGCTTAAGGAATACAATCCTCAGCTGCTTGATAAAGAGCGTATTCTGGCTGTGACCAAGTGCGATTTGTTGGACAAGGAACTGGAAAAAGAGATTAAAAAACACTTGCCTAAAAAAGTGCATTACGTTTTTATCTCTTCCGTTACCGGAGAAGGTCTTAAAGCACTTAAAGATATCATCTGGGAATCTTTACAGAAATAAAATAATGCCAAATTAAGTACCCGCCGGAGAAATTCTGCAAGAGCGTTAAAATATGTTAAAGCTTGATAAACAATTGTTTCTATTAATCAACGGAGCGCATACCCCGTGGCTTGACGCCGTGATGACATTTGTTACAAGCGCTTATACATGGATTCCTTTTTATGTACTGCTTTTTGTCTATATAATAATAAGGAAAGAATACAACTTAGGCAATCCTTTCAAAAAGAGATACGGCTCCCGGAGTGATGTTATTGTTGCAGGAGGCTGGAAGATTGCAGTCTTTATTCTAGCCGCAACGCTCCTTACATTTCTGCTGACAGACCAGATTTCCGCCGGCGTAATTAAGCCTTTAGTTCACAGATTAAGGCCAAGCCATGACCCTGCTACTGAGAATATTGCAAGGTTCATTACAGGACGCGGAGGCATGTACGGATTTGTTTCCAACCACGCAGCTAATTTCTTTGGACTTGCAGCAATAACAACTCTTTTCATCAGAAAAAAGTGGTACACATGGCTTATATTTTCTATAGCAATACTTGTAAGCTATAGCAGAATTTATGTTGGAAAACATTTCCCCGGAGATGTAATTTGCGGTGCAATTCTTGGGTACGCCATTGGGCTTGGAATATATTTTCTGGCTAGAAAAATTTATTTAAAACACTGAATCAATGCTTTTCATATCAGACACTTCAACGGATCCTTACAGAAACCTTGCAGAAGAGGAATATCTTCTTAAGTATAAATCGGAACCAATCTTCAGACTTTGGAGAAATGATAACGCAATCATTGTTGGAAAATATCAAAATGCTCTGGCTGAAATCAATGTTGATTATGTAAAAGAACATAACATTAAAGTTGTAAGAAGACTCACAGGCGGCGGAGCGGTTTTCCATGATTTGGGAAATATTAATTTTACTTTTATTCAGGAGAGAAATCCAAAAGAGGATACCGGAGCGATGTTCCGCAAGTATACGGCCCCTATCTTGGAAGCACTTAATTCTCTGGGGATTAAAGCATATCTGGAGGGCAGAAATGATTTGCTGATAGACGGAAAGAAATTCTCCGGCAATGCCGTTTGCATCTGGAATAACAGAGTGCTGAAACACGGAACTTTGCTGTTTGATTCCTCAATGAACGGACTCTCGGCGGCATTAAAAAGCAGACCGGAAAAATTCATTGGCAAAGCGGTACAATCTAACCGGAGCAGAGTGACAAACATTAAGGAGCATTTTATTAATCCCGACAGATCATCTTCATCAGATGCAATATTTGCGCAAGGCCTTGCCATACCGCATAATCCGGATGTATTGTGGTTCAAAGATTTCCTTGGAGATTATGTCTGCAAACACTGGGAAGGCAATGACAGTGCGGTAAAATATGAACTGAGCAAGGCGGAAAATGAGGCTATCGAGACGCTTAAAAATATTAAGTACTCAAAAGATTACTGGAACTACGGCAACTCTCCCGAATATAATCTGAGCAATATAAGAAAATTCCCCGGAGGAATACTGGAATTCTATTTCACTGTAAATGACGGCATTATATCTGATTTGAATATAAGAGGAGATTATTTTTTCACGGCGCAGACAGAGGATTTCATCAAAAAAATGATTGGAACCGTTCACACCAAAGAGGCTATTACAAAAAAAGTAAGCACCTTAAATATAGATGCTTACTTTGCCAATATAAATTCTGATGATATTGTGAATATGTTCTTTTAAGAGACCTCAACCTCTCCATGCGGAATCTCACCATTGATGCAAACAACCCTTTGCGATGCGCAACGCTTTGCCGCACTTAACTTCCGCAAACACATTCACTGCTACTTGCCGAATTTCTTTTCCTTCATCTTTACCAGCTGTCCTTTTAAGACATCCGTGCAGTCAACAACTGCATCCTCAAAACTTTTAGCTTTCCTTGTCACATAAATATCGTCCCCCGGAACCTGCAACCTGATTTTCACCTCTTTGTTAAGTTCATCTGGAAGCAGTGAAAGAGTAACATCCGCCTTTAAAAATCCGTCAAAGAATTTTGAAAGCTTGTCAACTTTCTTGTTCACGAACGCCAATAATTTTTCATCGGCATCAA
The DNA here is from genome assembly GCA_028704975.1 of Bacteroidales bacterium. Taxonomy (GTDB): domain Bacteria; phylum Bacteroidota; class Bacteroidia; order Bacteroidales; family UBA932; genus Egerieousia. The sequence goes on from JAQWEK010000167.1 coordinate 2,492, forward strand.
ATTTCACAGATTGTACTCTGATATCCATAAATCAACCTCCTTTTTTTGCTCTTGGATGAGCAGTTAAATATA
>JAQWEK010000046.1 GCA_028704975.1 Bacteroidales bacterium
ATGGGGAGTAACAAGGCTATTTATAATATGGCACAATGCTATGAGAAAGGTTATGGTGTGGAGGTTAATTCTGCAAAGGCCGCTGAACTTTATGCAAAAGTTGCGGGGAAAAAGTAAGATGATATAAGATATATATAATGCTCTTAATAAATTAAATATTAAATTATTGCGTTATGAAAAATATAAAGTTACTCTTGCTTTTGATTTCAACTTGCTTCTATGTATATCCGTGCTTGGCGCAAAACAATCAAAATGATCACTATATAATTGGCCAAACTTTACACGGTGGTACAATCAATATTGCTATTGATCAAAACGGAAGCAAAAATAGTGAGAGAATACTGCGTGCGTCGGATGTGTATAACGCGGGAATTGCTTATTATTACGGAAAGGGCGTAAAACAAGATTACAATGTGGCCGTTAAATGTTTCCAGATTTCAGCAGAAATGGGAATGGTTCCATCTCAGCTTGCTTTGGCCGTTTGTTATATGCATGGCAGGGGTGTAACAAAAAATGACTCTCTTGCTTTTAGTATGGTACAAAAATCTGCAACACTTGGTTTTTCTCAATCTATATGTATGTTGGGATGTTGTTATTTAGAGGGCACCGGCACTCAGAAAGATACAGCTCAAGCTGCAATGTGTTTTAAAAAAGCTGCAGATGATTATAAGCTTCCTGCTGCCATGGCGTTTCTTGGAAGATGCTACCTGTATGGTATAGGGGTTTCAAAGGACGAGGCTGTCGGTTTGAGATATTTGAGGGCGTCGGCTCGTGAAGATGAAGGGTACGCAATGTATTATCTTGGGTGTTATTATTTGGAACGGCCTGTTTTGGAGGGATATTATAAAAAGGCATTAAAATATTTTCATAAAGGTGCTGATTTAAAAAACGGAAGATCTATAAATAAACTTGGAGAGTGCTATCTAAATGGATGGGGCGTGACGCAAGATAAGACAATGGCCTTTAATCTATTTAACAGCGCTGCTGATCAAAACGATGGAGATGCATTTGTAAACACGGGAAATTGTTATTTCAGAGGAGATGGAACAAGCGTAGATTATAACAAAGCAGTTAAATGGTACAAAAAATCTGCAGAAAATGGTGTTACAATGGGCATATATAAATTGGGATTCTGTTATGAGAACGGTTTAGGTACGGAGGCTAATCTGGATAAGGCCATTGAACTTTACAAAAAGGCGGCGGACAATAAATCAGAAGAGGCGCGTGAAGCCCTTAAAAGACTTGGCAAATAACTATATATGAGAGAATTGCAGAAGGATATGTTTTCTGAAGTTGTTAAAGTCCCGGCAGATTATGATATGCTCTGCATTCTTGGGCCCACGGCAAGCGGCAAGACAAAGTTTGCCGTTGAGTGTGCAAAAAAAATCACAGATGCACACTTGAAAAATTCTAAAGGTCAGCTGTTGATTGCAGAGATAATTTCTGCTGATTCCCGACAGGTTTACAAAGGGATGGATATTGGAACAGGCAAAGATTTAGAGGATTATGCGGGGGTGCCGTATCATCTTATAGATATTGTTGCCGCAGGTGAAAAATACAATGTTTTCAAGTACAAGCAGGATTTCCAAAAGGTTTATGATGAAATAGTTGCGCGGGGAGCTTTTCCTATTCTTTGTGGCGGAAGCGGCTTATATATTGAGGCTGTTTGCACAGGTTATGAGCTTAAGGAAGTTGCACCAAATCCCGGACTGAGGAAGGAGTTGGAAAAGAAAGAGATGCCGGAACTTATTAAAATGCTCACAGAATTAAAGGCGCGCAATGGTTTTGAACCACACAATAATACAGATTTTGACAGCAAGAAAAGAGTTATCCGCGCAATTGAAATTGAAATATCTGCGGCGGCGGAGATGCCTGATAAAAATAGTTTGGCAGGCATTTGCTGTGAGAACACGGAAAAAAAATCTGTCGGGACAAAGATAAAAGTCAAATACATCGGACTTAACCCCGAGAGGGAAATTCGCAATGCCCGCATAGATAAGAGATTACAGCAGAGACTGGATGAGGGCATGGTAGATGAAGTGAAAAAACTGTTGGACGGCGGAATAAAAGCGGATGATTTAATTTATTACGGATTGGAATATAAGTTTGTTACACGGTATATTATCGGGGAACTTAGTTTGGATGAAATGAAGGAGAAGCTCTCTATTGCAATTCATCAGTTTGCAAAAAGGCAGATGACCTGGTTTCGCGGAATGGAGAGACGCGGTATAAAAATTGAATGGTTAAAAGTATAATATTCTGGATATGAAAAAATTTTTGAAATTAGCTGCGGCCTGCGCTGCATTTCTTATGACGGCACAATACGCTGGTGCTCAGAAGGTTTCCGAATTGGAATTTACAAATATTAAAGATTTAATAAAGCAGGGACGGGCTGTGATGATTGGACAAGCAGAGAAGGGAACAGCGGACAGCGCTTACTATTATCGTTTGCCAAACAGAATGAAAGGTGTTGTTAGGAATGAATTGTGGGATCTTGGAAAAAATTCTGCGGGGATTGCAATTAGGTTTTCTTCCAATGCCAAGTGTATTGGTCTTAAATGGACGCTTATTAATAATTTTAATATGGCTCACATGGCCGGTACAGGTATTAGAGGATTAGATATTTATACACTTGCAGATTATGCCGCACCATCAGATGGAGTTGATAAAAGTGCAAATACCGGAGAGAAATTTAAAGAGGCCTTTAAATCTCTTGGTAAAGATGCAAAGAAAGTAGGCAAAAAGGCGGTTAATACGGTTACCGGAAAAAGCAACTGGATTTATGTCGGTGTGGTATTTCCAAACGGAAAAAATTCCTCTAACGTTTTTGTTCGCAAAATGGATGGCAAGCAAAGAGAGTACCTTATGTATCTTCCTCTATATGACGGTGTTGAAAACATTGAGATTGGCGTTGACAGTTCCGCGCAAATTGCAGCTCCACAGTCAACGGACTTGCTTCCTGCAAATGTTCAGGGCCAGTCGAGCAAAAAATTGCCGATTGTATTTTACGGAACAAGCGTAACTCAAGGCGGGTGTGCTTCCCGTCCCGGCATGGCGTACCCTGCAATTGTTGAGCGCGCCCTTGGAAGAGAGACAATTAATCTAGGTTTCAGCGGCAACGGACGCATGGATAAATCTATGGCAGATTTTGTAACCAAGATACCTGCATCTGCATATATCATTGATTGTCTGGCAAATTGCGATTATAATATGGTCAGAGACAGTTCAGATTATTTCATTACAAAGATAGCTGCCGCTCATCCCAATACTCCGGTGATAATGGTTACAAATTACAGATATCCGCAACAGAGCGTTAGTTCTTCTTTACAGGAAGAGACGGATAAAGAGAATGCTCTTTGGAAATCTGTTTTTGAAAGGCTCGCAAAGAAATATACCAATCTCCGCTATTTGGATATCTCAGGCAATGTAATTGACAATGAGGACACTGTTGACGGTACTCATCTGACAGACAGAGGGTTTACACATATTGCACAGGAGTTCATAGGGGAATTGAGATCTGTGATGGATTAATATTCCTCTCCTCTTTGCTCCGCACGGCGTATATCTTTTTGTTTGATTGTTTCACGCTTGTCATACTCTTTCTTGCCGCGTGCAAGTGAGATATTCAGTTTTGCGTAACCGTTGTCTGCAATGAACAGGCGTGATGCAACTATGGTGAGACCTTTCTCTTTTACGGAGCGTTGCAGTTTTTTAAGTTCCTTCTTTTTAAGCAACAACTTGCGGTCTCTCTTGGGGTCTTTGCGGTTGTAGCTGGCCCACCAATAATCCGCGATGTGCATCCCTTTAACGTAAAGCTCTCCACGGTCAAAGAAGCAATAACTATCTATAAGAGAGGCTTTTCCGGCTCTGATTGATTTAATCTCTGTCCCGGCAAGAACAATTCCGGCGGTATAATTCTCCAGGAATTCATACTCAAATCCCGCCTTCTTGTTCTTAATATCTACCTTGCTTTTAATTTTTTGCATATCCGGGCTCCGTGCAATCCAACTCTGCGGCAGAGCGGTGCAAAGTTAATCAAATTCATTATCTTTACTTCACCGGCGTGAATTCTAAAATGGAAAAACGTGAGTCACAAATCATAAGAACAGGCGCTTACGGAATATTGGTAAATGTTTTGATGAGCTCTCTTAAGGTGGCGGTTGGTCTGCTGTCAAACTCTATTGCAATCGTAATGGACGCCGTAAACAATTTTTCAGATGCGCTTTCTTCTATTATCACGATAGTCGGTGTTAAACTTTCTAATAAACCCGCTGATAAAAAACACCCTTTTGGTTATGGGAGATTAGAGGACTTGACATCTCTAATTATATCAGCTATAGTTCTTACAGCGGGCATTACAGCACTTGTTGAATCTATTAAGACAATTATACACCCTTCTGCATTAAGTCCTACTCCTATTACTTTATGGATTATCGGCATTGCAATTATTATAAAAATTATACTTGGAATTTATACAAAAAAGATGGGGCGTAAGACGGGTTCGGACTCTCTTGTTGCCAGCGGAGTAGAGGGGTTGTTTGATGCTGCAATTGCGGCCGCAACCCTTATATCTGCTTTAATGTCAATGTTTTTAGGGGTCAATATAGACGGATGGATAGGAGCCGTCATAGGTGTTTTCATTATTAAAACCGGCATGAATTTACTTTTAGTTGCAATTGGTCACATACTTGGAAACAGAATAGATCCGGAACTTTCCGCACATGTAAAAAATACGGTCAGACAAGTCCCGGGCGTTCTTGGCGCTCATGATTTAATTTTAAATAATTATGGCCCTAACAAGATGATTGGCTCCGTAAATATTGAGGTCTATGATTACCTTACGGTCAGGGAGTTATATGTTATTACCAAGCAGGTTCAGGCGACAATCAGCAATAAGTTCAATATTTTTCTTGTAGTTGGCGTGTATTCCGCCAATAAAAAAGATGAAAAAGAAACCGCAATGCAAAATTCTGTTACAAAGAGTGTTACGGCTCATAAATATGTCATTGGTATGCATGCATTTTATGTGGATTTTGAGCGCAAAGTCATGAGCTTTGATGCTGTTGTTGACTTTAAAGCCCCTAATGTTCAGGAGCTTAAATCTACAATGATAACAGAGATAGAAAAAGAAAACCCCGGCTATAAGGTAGTTATCCAAATAGACCGGGATTATAGCGACTAATCTGTCGGGAACTACTCGGCAGATTATTTTTGCAAATTAGTTATCGCAGCAGCTTACAAGGTTTCTATCCCCGTAGCCGTCATCTATCTTTGATACGGCCGGCCAGAACTTGTTCTCTTTCACCCACTCAAGCGGATATGCCGCGGTCATGCGTGAATACTTATGAGCCCAATTATCTGAGCAGCACTCCAATGCAGGGTGCGGAGCATTTGCAAGAGGATTATCATGAGCATCATATTCACCGCTCTTAATCTTCTCACACTCTATCTTAATTGTCTTAAGCGCTTCAATAAACCTATCCATCTCCTCCATCGGTTCGCTCTCCGTAGGCTCAATCATAAGAGTCTCATGTACAGGGAATGACAAAGTTGGAGCATGGAAACCAAAGTCCATCAGTCTCTTTGCAATCTCGGTAGAACCAACACCGTATTTCTCTTTAAAATCCCGACAGTCAATCAGACACTCGTGTGCAACTCTTCCTGTTGCGCCTGCGTAAACAACCTCATAATCCGGGTGCAAACGTGCCGCAATGTAATTGGCGTTTAGAATGGCAACTTCTGAAGACTTTTTAAGTCCCTCAGCTCCCAGAAGTTTAATGTATGCATGAGTGATTGGCAGAAGCATTGCATTTCCATAAGCGGCTGCACTTACGGAGTCCATCTCTTTTCCACCAACTGAGGAGTCATAAGGACTTCCCGGAAGGTAAGGAGCCAAAGTGCTTGTGCAGCAGATAGGTCCGACACCGGGACCGCCGCCGCCGTGAGGCATTGCAAATGTCTTATGTAAATTCAAGTGGCAGATATCCGCTCCAATTGTTGCAGGATTTGTAAGACCAACCTGAGCATTCATGTTTGCGCCGTCCATATAAACCATTCCGCCACAACTGTGAATGACATCCATGATTTCTTTGATCTTAACCTCAAATACGCCGTGAGTAGAAGGGTATGTAATCATCAAACCTGCAAGGTTTTCCTTGTTTTCCTCAGCTTTCTCTTTAAGTTCATCAACGTTAATGTTTCCGCGATCGTCACATCCGACAAGAACAATTTCATATCCCGCCATTGCAGCACTTGCCGGATTTGTTCCGTGTGCGGAAGTCGGAATAATCATTATATTTCTGTTGGCCTTCCCGGTTGCCTTAAAATATCTTCTGATAGTTGTAAGACCTGCGTATTCGCCTGCCGCACCGGAATTTGGCTGTAATGAGCAGGAGTGGAATCCCGTTATTGTGCAAAGATCTTTTTCTACCTCTTTGATTAATTGCATATAACCTTCAACCTGATCTTTTGGTGCAAGAGGGTGAACGTTTGTAAGTTCACTCCAGCTAAGCGGCATCATCTCAACGGCAGCATTAAGCTTCATTGTGCAAGAGCCAAGCGGAATCATTGAATGTGCAAGTGAAATATCTTTACGCTCAAGCATTTTGATGAATCTCATCATTGCGGTCTCCGAATGGTAAGAGTTGAAAACGGCCTCCGTAAGTATGGGACTCTCTCTTTGCATGAATAGATTTACATGATGGCAGCATCCCTGTCCCGGTGCAATTCCAAATATCGGAAGAATCTTGTGCGCCTCATCTTTACATGAAAGCTCATCAAAGCTTATGCGGATATAGCCGTCGGGAGTATAATAGAAGTTAAATCCGGCCTCTTCCGCTTTTTTGCGAAGTGCGGCAATATCCAGTTTTCGTCCGTCAACGCCTTGAATCTCAATTGTATCAAAGAAGTTCTCTTCTGCCAGTTTGTAGCCCGACTCTTTAAGGTGGTGCGCTACCCTGTGGGCAAATTTTGCCGCGTTTCCGGCAATGGAGGCGATTCCCTCAGGTCCGTGGTAAACAGCAAACATTCCCGCCATTGTAGCGTTCAATGCAGTTGCCGTACATACGTTGGAGGTAGCTTTCTCTCTCTTAATATGCTGCTCGCGAGTTTGAAGGGCTAACCTAACAGCCTTATTTCCAAGACGGTCAACTGATACTCCAATAATTCTTCCCGGAATAAATCTCTTATATTCATCCTTTGTAGCCATGTATCCTGCAACGGGACCGCCAAAGCCCATTGGAAGTCCAAGTCTTTGTGTGCTTCCTACAGCCACATCTGCGCCCCAGGCTGCAGGTTCTTTTAACAAGGCAAGTGCAAGAATGTCGCAGTATGCAGCTACAAGTGCGTCATTATCATGCATGTTCTTGCAGAACTCAGAATAATCTCTGATTTCTCCGTCGGCTGCAGGGTACTGAATAATGGCACCAAAGCACATAGGGTCTATTTGATATGTTTTGTAATCACCTGTCTGAATGATAAATCCAAGGCCGGCGGCGCGTGTCTTAAGAACGGACATTACCTGAGGGAAAATGTTCCGGTCTACAAAAATCACATTCTTCCCCGCCTTAACGGCATTGCGGCTGCGGACATTGTACATCATTCTCATAGCCTCTCCGGCGGCCTGTGCGTCATCCAGCATAGAACAGTTTGACAGAGGAAAACCGGTAAGTGAACTAATGACTGTCTGGAAAATCAACAAAGCCTCCAGGCGTCCTTGTGAAATCTCTGCCTGGTAAGGGGTGTAAGAAGTATACCAGCAAGGATTTTCAAAAATGTTTCTTATAATGACTGGCAAAACTCCAGTCCCATAGTATCCCTGACCAATAAGAGAGCGGAAATTCTTGTTCTTCCCCACCATCTCCTTAAGCCTTGCAAGATACTGATTCTCAGTCATTGGAGCATCCATCTCCAAATCCTTCTTTAGCAATATATTTTCAGGAACAGTTTGTTTAACAAGCTCTTCCATGCTATTAACCTTAAGGGCGGAAAGCATCTCTTTAATGTCTTTCTCCCTTGGACCAATGTGTCTTTGTGCAAATGATAATGTCATATATCTATAATTACGTTTATTTCTCTTATAATCCCGACAGTTTCCGGTGCAATTCTTTTGTAGTTTAAATTAAAAACAGCAAAATGTGCAGAAGTCTAAACAGTGACCTGCAAAGATATAATAATCTGTCGGGAGTAAAAAGAGTGTATAAAATAAAAAAGTATTAAATTTGCCTCACTAAAACCTACACATAATATAATATGAGTTTACTAAGCGACAAAATCTCCGACCTGCAGAAGCGTACTGCGCAAGCATTGCTGGGTGGAGGTGAAAAGGCCGTTGCAAAACAAATTGCAATGGGCAAGCTCCCCGCCAGGGAGCGTATCAGGCAGCTATTAGACGAGGGAACATTTTATGAGTACGACCTGTTCATCCAACATGACGCAAAAGAGTTTGGGATGGACAAGAAGATTCTTGCCGGTGACGGAGTGGTTATAGGGACCGGTAAGATTAACGGACAGCCTGTTGCTATTTATGCTCAGGACTTTACCGTTGCCGGCGGTTCTCTTGGTAGTATGCATGCAAGAAAGATTACCAAAATAATGGATTATGCACTTAGGATGAGAATTCCTCTTATTGGAATTAATGACTCCGGCGGTGCGCGTATCCAGGAAGGTGTTAATTCTCTTGCAGGTTATGGTGAAATCTTTTTTAGGAATACGCTTAACAGTGGCGTAATTCCTCAAATATCAGTCATTTTGGGACCTTGCGCAGGCGGCGCAGTTTATTCTCCCGCGTTGACCGATTTTGTTTTTGTAGTAGATAAGATTTCCAAGATGTTTATCACCGGGCCGGAAGTTATAAAATCCGTACTGGGTGAAGAGATTGATATGGAGAGTCTTGGCGGCGCTCGCGTTCACTGTGAGATTACGGGCAATGCTCATTTCTTTGCAGAGAGTGAGGAACAGTGTTTTAAGCAAATAAAGACATTGCTTTCATACCTACCTGCTAATAACAAAGTTAGCGCTGTAGTTAAAAAATCTGAAGAACCGGACAAGAAATTTAAGATTGAAAAGATTGTTCCTGCAGACGCAACGGCTCCTTATGATGTCCGCAACGTTATCAAGTCTTTGACGGACAGCTCAGATTTCATTGAGGTTCAGGAGCTTTGGGCTAAGAATATTGTAGTTGGCTTTGGAAGAATGCACGGCAAGACCGTTGGCTTTGTTGCCAATCAGCCTCTATATCTTGCAGGTGTTTTGGATTGCGATTCTTCTGATAAGGCGGCTAAGTTTATAAGATTCTGTGATGCCTTTAATATCCCGATAGTTACTTTGGAAGATATGCCGGGCTATCTGCCTGGTGTTGATCAGGAGCATGCGGGTGTCATCAGGCACGGGGCAAAAGTTCTGTATGCTTATTCAGAAGCAACTGTTCCTAAGATAACTGTCATATTAAGAAAGGCTTATGGCGGCGGTTACATTGCAATGAACTCCCGTCACTTAAGGGCGGACTTTGTATTTGCATGGCCAACTGCAGAGATAGCAGTAATGGGACCGGATGGTGCCGCAAATATTATTTTCCGCAAGGAAATTATGGAGGCTCCGGATCCTGAGGCAATGAGAAAGCAGAAAGTTGCGGAGTACAAGGAAAAGTTTGCAAATCCTTATGTGGCAGCATCTAAGGGGTATATAGATTCTGTTATCAATCCCGCGGATACAAGGAAGTTTATTCTTCAATCTTTGGAAATATCAGTTGATAAATATGCCGGCGGTCCAAGCAAGAAGCACGGCCTTCCACCATTTTAACGGTTAGCATTCAGAGTTTTGTTTAACATAAAAAGTGGTGAAATGAAAAAGACTGAAAATAAATCTACAAGTATTAAAAAGACAAGACCGGGTTATAAAGTTTCTTCACTGGCGGCGGCAAAGGAGGAAGATGCAAAAGTTTCTAAGCCAAAGCCGGATGTTAAGGCTGATTCCGAGAAAGCTTTTGACCAGAAAGTGAAGGCGTTGGATAAGGCCGAGAAGCAAGTGCATTCAATAGGTGAGGTTGCTGATGCTGTTATGACACCGGTTGTCGGGCAGTCAAAGTTGCAGCTTCATGAAGGAGGGCGCATTTATAAAACTTTTTTTACCAAGAAATTTATTGAGCGTAAAAAATGGCAGGCTCCGGATTTGACAAAGGTGATTTCTCACATTCCCGGCTCCGTAATTCAAATCTTTGTTAAAGCGGGACAGGAAGTGCATGTCGGAGACAAGCTTATGATATATGAGGCAATGAAGATGAAAAACGTTGTCAATGCCCCGTATGACGGTAAAATTAAGGAGCTTAACGTAACGGTTGGAGAACATCTTCCGAAGGGTGCAGTATTGGTGACGTATGAAAAACCGCATGCAACAAAAGTTGCGGAAAGTTCAAAAGAACATCATCATCATCACGGCAGCCGCAGATAACGTAAGCCGGCGTAAAAAATTGTTCTTGATAATCAAATTCTTGCAGAGTCAAATTTTTGTGGCTCTGCAAGTTATTTTTAGGAAATATGGAGAAAAAAGTGAC
>JAQWEK010000168.1 GCA_028704975.1 Bacteroidales bacterium
ATTAAAACAAACCTAATGAAAAAAATCTTTTTGTTTGCGCTTGCAGCATTGCTATCCACAATGATGTATGCACAAAAAGTTACCGTATCAGGTACGGTGACTTCCAAAGATGACAGTCAGCCTGTTCCCGGAGCTAACGTTCAAGTAAAGGGGACAAAGATTGGTGCTTTCACGGACGATAATGGTAAGTTTTCCATTCCTAACGTTCCGTCAAATGCTACCTTGGTTTTTTCTTCCATTGGCTTTACTAAACAGGAAGTCGCGCTTAACGGCAGAACTGTTGTTAACGTTCAGCTTTCAGCAGACGCCACGGCATTGGAAGAGACCATAGTTGTAGCTTATGGTACCGCTAAGAAAGGTACGTATACGGGTGCCGCGGCAGTTGTCAAAAATGATGCTATCAAGGATGTCCCTACGGCTTCATTTGAAAATGCATTGAATGGTAAAGTTGCAGGATTGCAGGTAACCCAGAGTTCCGGACAAGCCGGTTCAACAACTTCCATCCATATAAGGGGCATCGGTTCCATGAATGCATCTACGGAGCCATTGTATGTCATTGACGGTGTACCTGTTTCACAGGGGGATGCCGGACAGATGTACAGCTATACTTATTCTACCAACAACGTCATGAGCACTTTGAATCCGGACGATATTGAGAGCATCACGGTTTTGAAAGATGCTGCCGCATCTTCTCTTTATGGTTCACGTGCTGCAAACGGAGTTGTAGTTATTACTACCAAGAAAGGAAAATCCGGAAGACCTTCTATTAACTTTAAAACTTCCGTCTCAATTTCCCCTTCATGGGCTACAAAGAACTACTCATCTGCTTCTGCAGAAGACCAGGTTGCAATGGAATATGAAATTTTCTGGGATTACAGATTGCAGAGCGGTTATACGGAGGCGCAGGCCAATACTTATGCTCTAAAGCAAATCAACACCGGTGACAGATGGAAAAATCACGGATATCTGATTACTTCTGAGAATACCGGCCGCTATGCCAAACTTAACATTGGCGTTGTTGACGGAGCAGAGAAAAGATTGAATAAGTATTATGACTGGAACAGCGATTTATTCAAGACAGGTGTTTATCAAACTTACGATCTTTCTGTAAGCGGTGGCAATGATCAGACAACTTATTACACATCAATTGGTTATACAAAAGACAAGGGTCGCGTTATTGACAATACGTTCACCCGCGTATCCGGACGTATAAACTTGAACCAAAAGATTGGTAAGTATTTTGAATTTACAACTAATGTAGACCTTGGAAGAACCAAGACGGTAGGATTCAATGATTCCAGAAGCACAAGCAGCAATTACTTCATGGCTTCCAGGAACATGTTGTTCCCTCTATATTGGCCGTACTATTATAGTGACGAAACAAAGCCTTATCTAAAATTCAACGGATATTGCTATAACCCAAATTATTATCACGACAAATGGTCAAACTCTTCCAGAACCCTGAAGATTAGAGCTTCTGAAACTCTTACCCTTCACATTCTTCCCGGACTTGATGCAAAGACTGTTTTCTCTTATGATAATGCAGAAACACTAGATCACTACTATATAAGTGCAGAACACTACAATGGTGCAGGAACAGACGGAGAAATTCATGAGATGACAACAAATACCAACAAAATGGTCTCTTCTTCTACAATTTCTTACAACACAACATTTGCGGAGAAACACACTGTTTCATTGCTTGCAGGTTTTGAGGCAGAAAAGAATAAGACTGATTTTCAACGCTCTTCCGGCACATTCCTGCCTTCTACAGTGCACACTGTAGCTACAGCAGGAGTGGTTGACGCTAACGCTTACAATTGGGGCAACTCACTTGCATCAGTTCTGAGCAGAGCAGAATATAACTACGACAACAGATACTACGCATCTGCATCATACAGACGCGACGGTTCTTCTAAACTTGGGAAAGACAATCGCTGGGGCAATTTCTGGTCGGTAGCAGGAAGCTGGAGAGTTTCAAATGAAGCATTTCTGAAAAATGTTTCATGGATTTCCAGTTTAAAACTTAGGGCTTCCTACGGTATTAACGGTACGCTTCCTTCCAGCGATTACGGCTGGAGATCTCTTTCTGCATTTACTCTTAAGTATCAGCAGAATCCTGGCAGCATCATCAGCACCACTGCAGATGAGAACTTGACATGGGAGACTAACTACACCACAAACATTGCGTTGGAATTCGGCCTATTTGACCAAAGATTATATGGTACAATTGAGTGGTTTAACAGAGATTCCAAAGATTTGCTGCAGGATGTTCCTATTCCTACTGTAACCGGTTATTCTTCTAAACTTCAGAACATTGGGAAAATTAACAACAACGGATTTGAAATTGAATTGGGCGGCGATATTATCCGCAACAAAGAAATTACATGGAGCGCAAGTTTAACTGCTTCCGTCCTTAAATCCGAGGTTAAAAAACTTTACGGCGGAGAAGACATTCTTTGGTCTGACCCTACGGGAGGCGATTCACGTGCAAACTACATCTACAGAGAGGGACAATCTACCCTTGCATTCTGGGGACGTGAGTGGGC
>JAQWEK010000169.1 GCA_028704975.1 Bacteroidales bacterium
TTCCCTTTTTCTACGCTTCTTGTAAGGAATTTTTCAATGGCTTTATGAGCCTTGCACAGTGAGGCTTCACTGCGCCCTTTTAGTAAAACGTCATGGCCGGCTGTGGCAAATGCTTGAGCAATACCATGTCCCATTGTACCGTTACCAACTACTGCAACTTTCATATTTATATGTATTTAAAGTTAAACTATATGTAATTTTTTCTGCTTGACATGCACAAAGTTAGGCATAAAACAAACATGTTATATTTTTATCCCGACAGTTATTTCTTTTTCCACTCAGCTGGCCTCTTCTCAAAGAATGCCTTCATTCCCTCCTTTTGGTCTTCCGTGGAGAAGCAAAGAGCAAACAAATCATTCTCCAAAGAGATGGCTGAATCTATGTCCGTCTGCATTCCTTTGTCGATTGCTTCTTTGCTGTATTTAAGTGCTATTGGTGCATTCTTGGCAATTTGTTTTGCCATTGCGTATGCCGCATCCATCAAGGACTCCGGCTCTACTACGCTGTTAACCAGACCAATACGATATGCCTCATCTGCCGTAATAGGTTTTGCAGTGTAAATAATCTCTTTAGCCTTGCCCGGTCCGACAATTCTTGGAAGCCTTTGTGTACCGGAGAATCCGGGAGTTATTCCAAGACCCGTTTCAGGTTGTCCTATCTTTGCTTTGTTAGATGCAATTCTGATATCGCAGGCCATTGCAAGTTCGCACCCTCCGCCAAGAGCAAAACCATTTATTGCAGCTATGACGGGTTTGTCCAGATTCTCAATTTTTCTGAATACCGCAGAGCCCTGGACACCAAAGGCTTTGCCTTCAGTAGCATTCATTGTGCTCATCTGGGAAATGTCCGCGCCTGCTACAAAAGCGCGTCCTTCACCTGTAATAACGACTACCGAAACTTCTTCATTAGCAGCAATTTCTGTTAATGCCTCATCCAGTTCTGAGAGGATGGTAGAGTTAAGTGCGTTCATTGCCTCCGGATTATTAATTTTTACGGTGCAAATTTTATCCTTTACGTCTACTATTAACTTTGTGTAATTCATAATGTTATATTATATTTTTATTTATTTATCCGCCTTATCTATTATTCTGTATTGTTTTTATCTTGTTTATTTGTCTCATTATCAGGAGTATTATCCATTATCACATTCATGTGCGGATAAGGAAAATTTAATCCGGCCTTTGGGAACCCCTCATATACTCTTTCCGTTACGTACGTCAGAGCGGTAAAATAATGTTCTGTTTTTACCCAGCCTCTTCCCAATATGTCAACTGAACTTGCACTTAAATTAATCACATACGCAGACGGCGCTTCCGGAGCATTTTCTTTCATTATCTGCGGACATTCTTTTATAATCTTTATTAACAATGATTTAGCCTTATCGACATCATCTCCGTAAGTAATGCCTATAGTCCATTCGCATCTTCTTGTGCCTGTGTCTGAATAGTTGTTAATTATTCCGTTGAACAGTGAACCGTTTGGAAGAATTATCTTTTTATTATCCGTAGTAGTCATGTGCGTGGAGATGATTTCTATTGCGGAAACTGTGCCGACATACCCCTGCGCCTCTATGACGTCTCCTACTTTAAAAGGCTTAAATATCAGAATCATAACACCGCCTGCAAAATTTTGCAGAGTTCCGGACAGCGCCATGCCTATTGCAAGACCGGCACCTCCAAGCAAAGCCACAAAGGAAGTTGTGTCAATGCCAAGAGCATCTATCGTGACAATAACAAGAATAAGTGTGAGCAGAATGCTTATAGTGCTTAACACAAAGGAAGACAGTGAAGGGTCAACGTTCTTCTTTGTGAATATTCTCCTTGTGATTTTCTTTATTTTCTTAATTAGCCATGCTCCCAGCAGATATATTACAATGGCTGCAAGTATCTTTGTTCCAAGGTTTAACCCTTTGTCTGTAACAAAGGTTAAAAGCTGACCGGTATCCATGTGAGACACGCTGTCGACAGTTGATTTAATCCCAAGTGTATTTGGAAGGAGAGAGTCTGCTTTTGCAGTAGCCTCCTGGGTTACCTGTTGTGCCTGGGCGGCAAGTTTTTGCGCATCATCTGGAAGGTTGACGCTAAGAAGTGTTAAAAGTGAATTAAATAATGCGTTCATAAATACTTACGGGTTCATTTTTATTCTTAATTATCACGATCCTAGCCATTTCTTTTATGGCGACGTGTGCAAATTTATCAAAAAAGCCCTTCATAACCCTTTAAAACGTTAAAATGTTATTCACATTCAAATGTTTATAAAATATAACAACGTTGTTATATTTTTTGTCATTTTTTTTGTTATATTTGCAAGCCGCAGGCGAGACGGGCTGTTTTGGCAATTCATGCTTGCGAATTTATTATAGATAGTAGAGTCTAAAAGAAATAATTAATAATTTAAACTTTTTGTGTATGAACAAAAGAATTTCATTGCAGGATGCCGTTTCTAAGATTAAGGACGGTATGACAGTTATGGTTGGCGGATTTCTATCTGCCGGTTCTCCTTTAGATATCCTTGAGGCTCTCTCAAAGACAGGA
>JAQWEK010000170.1 GCA_028704975.1 Bacteroidales bacterium
GGAGTACATGGGGCCGGTATAATCGTCGAAATTTCCGGAAAGTCTAACACCTAATGAAGTCTTTTTGGTAATATCTATATCTACATTTGCCCGTAGGTTATAATTCTTGAAATCGATATTATTATTAAAACTATTGCGCTTATCAACCTTTAATATCCCATTATCTTTAGAGAATGCCGCTGCCACATAGTAGCGAGCAATGTTCCCCCCCCCGGTTACGCTGATATTGCCCCGCATATTTTGGGTGTGATCGTTGAACAGCATTTTGTACCAATCATTTGCCGGATAAATATATGGATTTGAGCCTGGACGCACTGTATTCTCGATTTTATCCTGGCTATAAGGGAGCTCTCCAAGTGGATTCCGGGTTAACACCGCCTCGTTATGCAACTTCATGTATGTGACGGGGTCTGCAAGTTCAATATTGCTGGTGGGTTGTGCTATAGAGTTTTCTACACGTACGAATATTTTAGCAGGTCCTTCGACTCCCCGCTTGGTAGTCACCAGAATGACACCGTTTGCCCCGCGAGCTCCATATAAGGCGGTAGCTGTGGCATCCTTCATAATCGAGAAACTGGCTATATCGTCAGGTTGAAGGCGAGCGAGGTCGGTAGAGGTCAACTCTATATTATCAATCAATATCAATGGACTGGTATTTGCCCCAAAAGTGGTTATACCACGTACAAAGAAATCGGCATTGTCGCGCCCTGGCTCACCACTTCTTTGGTAGGCTATAACACCTGCCATATTACCCGCCAAAGCGGTTGTCAGATTGCTCGAGGGCACCTTCAACTCAGAAGGGTTCACAGTTGTGATAGCGCCAATCACACTTTCTTTTTTTTGTTTACCAAAGGCTACAATCGTAACCTCGTCAAGTTCGCTGGCAACTGGTTTCATCGCTATTTCAATATAAGGTTGGTTTCCAACCGCGATAGTTTGGGATTCCATCCCGAGGAAAGAAAATACCAGTTTGTCAGAAGAGGCGACTTTGATCTCGAAGGTACCGTCTATATCCGTGGTAACCCCCTTGGTGGATTTATCTACTATTATGCTCACTCCCGGCAACGGATCGCCGGTTTCTGTTTCCACAACTTTCCCTTTTACGGTTACTTGCTGCTGTGCATGCACACAGAGGGAAAGAAGAAGAAAGGTAAACAAAATAATTTTACTTTTAAATTTCATTTCATTTTCATTTGTTTAGATTATTAATTCAAATCATTCACGACTCTGGAAGATTGATAGTAAGACTTACAGGGTAAATGTTGCGATATAATTTTGAAAAACATTATTTTAAACTGTTCTGTTGTTTATTTGATTAAAGTATGAAGGGCTTGTTGAATTATTAGTTTTCCTTTTTCTGATCCTTCTGGGTGGCGGAAAATAATAAAGCGCCCCGGGATAGTTCATTGCAAATAGTTACTTAATACTTCTGACTATGTAGCAGAACATAAGTCTTTAATCTTAACTGATCATTCATAGCGGCACATGCCAACTTTTAAGGAGGACATCTAATCCAGCATAAATGTTTTAGTCTTAAAAAACAAATTATTTAATTTATTCAATTATAAGTCATTGGGCTATTTAATGTTTGATTTCTTACATTAATGCTCTTTAGCTTATGTCCTCCCGATTATTTCATGATTCAAACATAGGAACTAAGTAGTACTTGAGCATTTATAACTATAAATTCTATTACTTTAACTACAAAAGAATAATATTTTTCATTTTCCCTTGTTATAAAATGCGAAAGAAATATTGTGAATAACGCAGTTTCACATCAAATAAAGAGTAAAATTTACATAATACAAATCGAAAAACAATCCTACACTACAGTGTGTGATTGCATTTAAACATGGAACTGAGACCTTTTGTAAAAAAATAAATTAATTAAATTACAATAACTTAAAAAAGTAAATCAATGGGATTTGCCGAATGATACAAGAAGCACGCAAAAAAGGTCATTCCAACGCCCTCAACGTGTACGGTAGTAAAATGATGATACAGACTGATTCCGGTGAAGCCCGCATAGGAATGAGCAATGCCGACATTTAGGAACAACGCCATGAGATATGTGACTGCCGGCTCTCAACCAGCACGTCATAAGCAGAATAACGGATGGCGTAAATGAAAGTGCTTTCTAACGGAACACGTATAGATACGTGATGTGGAAAGACAAGAAGAAATTCACCGTCGATACGGGGCAGAGATATGCTGCCCCACCAAGGGGGCAGCGAAAGCCGCATCCAAAGATTGTGCGCATAAAATAAATTCTCTTTCCTATAGGTATGAAGCCCGTATAACCTGCCCGTTAGAGAAGCAATCAGGTTATAGAGAATGCCTAAAAGAACTGTGGAATATTTTCTTTCTAATATGTTAGCGAGTCAATTCCTCCTATTCGTTGTAGGTAAAGGTATGTATCCCCGGTTTTAAAAAGGTCTCTTCGTTTCCTGTTTTTAAGATTCCCGTAGTGCCCACCGGTAAAGAGATGGTAAGCTTCACTTCATCTTTCTCCCTTCTCCACTCACTGGTGA
>JAQWEK010000171.1 GCA_028704975.1 Bacteroidales bacterium
TTATTATGCGGACGTTAAAATGAACGGATTATGGAGTGGAGATAAAGGCTGGATGAAAAGGGGAGAATTTGAGAAGACGGATGATTATCAGAAGCGTACGGATCCGCAGACTTGTGCTTTGAAAGTATCGCAGTTTAAGCAAGAGGCCCGGAAATTCTACCTTGGTCTGGTGAAATTGGGAACAAAACTGATATTTTCAATAGGAGAATATGATGCCGATAATGAATGTTTTAGCGTACATGAAAATTGTTTCGGCGATTCCAGACTTTCTGTTCCAATTAAGGATGCACAAAGTTTTAAAAAAATATGGAATGAGGGTTCTGTGCCCGGTGCCCGCATGAAAATTGAGGCAACTCCGGAATATCGATTGAACGGAGAACATGTAGATCTTGCATCCGTTACTTTTTCTATAGTGTCTGATGTGATGGATACTGTTAAATATCATACCATAAGTGTCTTTAAATATGCAGGTGACGGTTACAGGAAATCTATGCACGATAGCAATCCGTACGGTTATGCAAACAGCATTCAAATGGAAGCCGATGAGGCAAGAAAAAAAGTTGAGGAACGGAAAAATGAACAAGAAAATGATCTGAAAAAGAGAGAGGAAATCAAAAAAAAGCAGGAAACCCTTGCGGCTGATTCAGCCAAAGTTGCCTATTATGCAGAATCGATGGAAGAATATATGGATGATGACGACTGGGAAAAGGCCGAAGAGACCGCACAAATGTTGTATAGCAATTATTCCACAATCCTGACGCAGAACAGGAAACAGCTTGCACGGGTCTATTTTATTGAAGCCTATGCTTTTTTTAAGCGTAATCTGGATTTTAATATTGAGGCGGATACGGATGCTTCTGCCTATTTTAAGGCATACAGAGATGAGGCGGAGTCACTGGCGGAAAAGTGCACTCAGTCCATCAATGCTTATCCAGATTATTCTAACCAAGCCTACTTTTATAGGGGAATTGCTTATATTATTTTGAATTACCCTGAAAATGCAGCGTCTGATTTTAAAGCGGCAATGGAAGGAGATGCCTCGCTAAAGGGACTATGTTATTACAACACAGGTATCTCCTATAAAAATAATAGCTGGTATAATGACGCGATAGCCCAGTTTAAACTGGCGCGATCTTGCACCAATGACGATAAACTATCAAAGGAGGCCCTGGATAAAATTAAAAATTGTCAGGAAAAACTAGATAATAAATAGCCGGTGTCTCTTAAAAAGATCCCGCACTGAACAACGCGGCACTTACATGATAACGAATCGGTTTGCCGTGTTGCTGTGCTAACGTTTCTTAAGCAATTCCAAGCTCCTGTTTACAAATGTATTCAGATCCTTGCCTTTTAGCAGTCCGTTTGCAAGAAGCGCCAGATCCGTCAGTTGTCTCATAAGGGTATTGCCTTGCGCGAATTTGATCATAACGTTGCGGCGTTCTTCCTGTACAGAAGAGAGTTCCTTATTCAGCTTCTCCTTTTTATCTTTGTCCTCAGTGGAAATCTCCTCATCTTTCTTCCCTTTTGTCTTATCCTCAAGTACATGGATTGCGTCATGTATGTTGGCGCTCTTCTGAGCAAGGTCTGCAATTTGCGTTCCAGTCTCGTTGTCCTTTGCCTCCATAATACTCTTAACCAGAGGATTCTGAGCGTTCAGTTTAATAGTATATGAGTCAGGCATATCTCCGTAGAAATTAATTCCGCCACCCACGGAAGCCATCTCTTTGTAACGTCTCATAAACTCACTTTGAGTGATAATAATAGGGGCGGCATTCTCTCCAAGATTTTCAACATTAAGGTTATAATGCGGTCCCGCAGGAAGCACTGCAGAGAATGCATTCTCCAAATCCATCTCCTCTCCCTCTTTCAATTTAGGTTTCTCCACATCTTTTTTAGGAATCAATTCATCAACACTGTCTGCGTCCACACGTGCAAAGTGACAATCTTTTAGCTTGGATTCCAGCAGGTTGATAAAGTGAGCATCCAGTTGCGTGTCAAAAATCGCAACTTGATATCCTTTGTTTTCCGCCGTCTGAATGTATGCGTATTGCGCAACAGGGTCAGTAGCATACAGATAGACAACTTTCTTATCTTTATCGGTTTGCGCCGGCTCAATCAGTTTCCTGTAATCATCATAATTCATGTACTTGTAATGGCCTGATGCTAAAGCTCCCGACAGTTTTTGTTCTTTATTTTCTCCCTCTTTTTTCTCTTCCGTTTTGTTTTCTATTGCCTTCTCATCATATACTTTAAACATTGCAAACTTAAGGGCGCGCTCGCAGAACTTCTCATCTGTAAGCATTCCGTACTCAATGAATATCTTTAAGTTATCCCATTTATCCTCAAACTCTTTCTTGTTATTCTTTGCAATATCTTCCAATCTGTCGGCGACCTTACGGGTTATGTAAGTGGAAATCTTCTTTACGTTTTCATCTGCCTGAAGATAACTTCTGGAGACGTTTAAAGGTATGTCCGGAGAATCAATTACGCCGTAAAGCAATGTTAGAAAATCGGGAACTATATTCTCTAC
>JAQWEK010000047.1 GCA_028704975.1 Bacteroidales bacterium
GCTCTTATGCTCCGGCATTGTCCATGCGCTCTCCGCAATTGCAAGAGTACGCGGATATGCCTGATACCAAGCTCTATCGGGAGTAGTAACATACTCGGTCCACAAACAACCTTCTACTCCAATTATATATTTTTGCTCCTCCGGAGTCAGAGTATTTGAGACCGGTTCATAAGTGTACGTCTTCTTTAACGTATTAACATCGCCCATGCTAAGCGGCTCAGAATCAGGGTTTGCCTGATAGTAATCCAAATAGTAATACTCATAAGGAGCCATGATTGCATTGTGATGTTGCTTTGCCGCTTTAATGCCGCCCTCTACTCCAAGCCATGACATTACCGTTGCATTTGGAGCAAGACCGCCCTGCAAAATTTCATCCCATCCAATAATTTTTCTGCCGTGAGCATTGATAAATTTTTCCATCCGCTGAATGAAATAACTTTGCAGTTGCATCTCATCCTTAAGCCCAAGCTTTTTCATAAGATCCTGACAATAAACGCTATTCTTCCATGCGGTTTTTGGACACTCATCTCCGCCAATGTGGATATATTCAGACGGAAATATTTCAAAAACTTCTGTTAAGACATCTTCCAAAAATTTGAAAGTTTCATCTTTTGGACAATAGACGTCTTTGAAAACTCCCCACTTTGTTGCAACCTCATAAGTTTTGGTACTGTCACAAGAAAGATTTGGAAAACAATGAAGCGCACCAAGAGAATGGCCGGGCATCTCAATCTCCGGGATTACCGTAACATATCTTTCAGCAGCATACTTTACAATCTCTTTTGCCTGCTCCTGAGTATAATACCCGCCATAAGGCACGCCATCATAAACTCCTGATTTCAAGGTTCCTATAACCGTCTCTTTTCTGATTGAACCCTTTTTGGTAAGCTCCGGATATTTCTTAATTTCCAATCTCCATCCTTGATCTTCCGTCAAATGCCAGTGGAAAACATTCATCTTATATTTTGCCGCCTCATCAATATACTTCTTGATAAAGTCCATAGAGAAAACGTGGCTGCCAACGCAAAGATGAACTCCGCGATAACTGAAACGCGGCTTGTCTTTGATTACAACACACTGAATTTTAGAGCCGTCTGTATCAAAATTGTACTCCCCGTCCTTTGAAATAATAGTACGTCCGTCGCATAACTGACTTAGTGTTTGCACGGCATAAAATGCTCCGTTGGGAGAGGTAAACTTAACCGTAATATTGGACGGTGAAACATCCAGAAAATACTCCTCTTTCCCCATGCCTCCGACTTTCTCAAATACTACGCTTCTTCTATTTGGAAATGGTTTATATCCCCTTTTCTCAATTATCTTTTTTGCTCCCGGCCTTTCAATATCAGGGAATTGCTGCAGAAAATTCTTAACATAAGGTGCCGTTCCGTCTCCTACCGGAACAACAATATCTACATTTGAATTCAGAAGAAACGTTCCGGTTTTTATCTGAACAGATTGGGGCTGCGGCACAATATTTAATGTACAGGCGTTCTGCTTTACATTTTGTGCAAAAGCAAAATTGCCGCTTGCAACTGGCAGAAATGCAAGAATACACAGCACTTTTTCTATTTTAGTTTGTAATCTTTTCATTCTATTGCAAACTCTCTTCATACTCTACGGGGAATAATACTCTATGGGGAATAAAAATTTATTGCTCTCAACTTAAAAAACCGCACCGTGTCAATGGCGGTACAGTCTAATCTTATTTTAAAACTTCTTTTACTGTCTCTGCAATACCCTCTTCGTAAATGGCTGTCATTTTGGAAGACAATGGATACGGGGAGTGAATATAAACGTGCATCTGATCTTTTTCATAGTCATACGCCTTTACTGTATATGCGTGAGCACTAGGCAGGTACGAGTTCTGACCATTTGTGTATGCAATGAACATTACAGGCGTGCCTGCAAATTCTTTTCTTAGTCCGCTTTGATATTCATTGAAAGGCTCTCCCTGTGTAAAGAACATTACCAAACCTCCAACATTAACAGCAGCAACTTCAAAAGGAAGATAATCCTTTGTCTTACCGGCACGCAGTTTTTCAATCTCTTCTTTTCTCCAACCCTCAACGTCATCTTTCCATGTCTGAGAAACTGTTACGCCCCATTTAGAAGTACTGTCTGCCAGGTGGTTAATGGCTTCTTCCGTAATCTTGTCAACTTGGAACGGAAGCTTTATTTCATTATTTACAATTTTTAAAGTCACATCTTTTCCGCAAAAATTATTTGCAGACATTTTGCTGAATTTAATTGCAAGAATATCATTTGCCATTTGCCTGCCAATTTTCTCAGTCACCTCAATTTTACTCTGAGGACATCCGGCCGGATCTACATTTCCCTGTGCACCAGAATAATAAAAGATATCACATCCCCATGCCTTACTAAGTTCTCTCATAACAACTCCCGGAAAATCTGAGGAAGTAACCAGACTGCCCGGACCAAGACTAACCGGATGACATGAGTAATTTATTAGGCTCACGATGGGTTTGCCCGTAAACATATTTAGAAATCTTGCAGCAAAAACAGTTCTGTCTACCGGACCGTCTTTCTCTCCGCGATTGATATTTATATTGCTGCCCCCTTCTCCAACTTCTACTGTAAAAGGTTGAAATGCAGCGTCATCCTTGACAGCCTTAACTGCATTTGCAATTATGTGCTCCTCACAACGGATGGCATAATCATGGTTTGGTTTTCCGGGATCAGCCCAATAACTTAGCATAGAGCGGGGTGCAGAATGTGTGTGAATGCAATGAATATATATTCTCTCTTTAGGCATTCCGGTTAGAACGGAGATGGAATCTACAAGAATCTTTGCTTCATCTATTGAAATCTCCATCAGATCATTTGTCACAACAAGCACTTTATCAGTTATTTGCGGGACTCCGTCTTTTTTAACAACAGATTTTGTTTTAACGTCTAACTGCGCTTTTCCAATTACAAGTGCATGTGAGTAAAGGGGGATATGAGTCTCTCCGCTTGACAACTTATGTCTTGCAGCAAATCCGGCAAGCATCACGTGTTCTCCGGGAAGGGTTGTAATCTCCTGAATAGCAGTATTGCAGACAAGAACTTCTTTTATTTTTTTTGACTTACCGTTAGTCGCGTAAGAAACTGTCGGGAAGAAGAAAAAAACCAGACAAGCAAATGATAAGGCTAAAAATACATTGGCGAATTTTTTCATAAGAATAATAGATAAATAGATAACTAACCGCAGCAAAATATTGGACACAACGCTGTGCGGCGGCAAATTTAAGCAGATTTTTTGTTAAACAGAAGGAAAAAACCTTAATAGGCTCAATTAAAACCTATTTTAAGACAACTTTCTTAAATTCGGAGATTTTATCCGGAGGAATAATTTTTACCTCAATAGGTAAATAAAATAGCCTTTTCTTTATGTCTGCGGGAATATTTTTCTTGCGCAGAAGGCGGACTGAATCCTTCTCCGTGGTCATAATAACTGCAGCCGGCTGACGTCTTGCCATTGACGCAATCTCCTTTATATCAAAGTTTGAGTAACTCTTATGGTCATGAAACTTAAGAGAGTCAACAATGCGATATTTACCAACAAGCTGTCTCCTGATATCCGTATCATCGGCTATCCCGGAAAACAACATAGCAAATTTTGAGTAAAGATATCTTGAGTCCGCATCCTGCGGAAAGACAGGTTTTGCGTCCAAATACGACACCGTAGAAAAATAGAGTTTTTGCTCCGGCTTAAGCCCCAGTTCTTTGCGCCACTTTTTCTCTTCCTGCTCAACCGCAACCGCCGCCATCTCCGGATTATCCGCTCCATCATAATCTCCAAAATCGGGTGATTTAGAAACAATTACAATATCCGCCCTATTTATTTGGGAAGGAAGATCCCTGAGAGTTCCAACAGGCAATAAATTGTCCCCGGTAATTGAATTGTAATAATTTACCAGCAGTATGCTATGTGAAGGGATTATTTTTCTGTATTGGAAAGCATCATCCAAAATGACCAGATTTACACCGCAATCGGCTACAATTTTTTGTACCGCCTTCACCCTATTTGCGCATACGGCAACATCGACATCCGGAAACTTACGTTTAATTTGCAGCGGCTCATCTCCGCAAAGCAGAAAATCATCTAACGGTCCAACGGTCCTGTACCCTTTTGTCTTTCTTTTATATCCGCGTGAAATTACACCAACCTTGCAAATCTCATTGCCGTCTCCGATACCCTTGCCGGTTTCATTGCCGGTTTCATTGCCAGTTTCATTGCCAGTTTCATTGCCGGTTGCATTGCCGGTTGCATTGCCGGAAACATCACTCTTGCAAACACTATCGCCGGCCTCATCTCTCCTGCAGCACCCGTTGAGCAATCTCACAAGCATTTCTGTATGAGGTGTTTTCCCGGTACCGCCCACAGTAATATTCCCTACGGAAATCACCGGAACATCACATTTGACGCTCTTAATGATTCCGCTATCATACAGATAATTTCTTATTGCCAAAACAACCCAATATGGGAACAGTAATGTTTTACTTTTAACTCCAAGCATACAGGTTGCAAAGATAATATTTTACGGTTTATTTTATAGCCGTCCTTATATTATCAATCGCATAATAAAGAGCAGTATCAAACCCACTGTCATTATTGCGTGAATTGCACAGCATTACAGCATTAATCCCGTTATTGCCTCTAACCCAAATAGTTGCAGTTCCGCTCAAGTCTCCACCATGATAAGAGGCCCATGTTCCAAATGCAGAATGCCCTATATGCCAGCCAAATCCGTAATTATAATTACCGGTTGCATTTACTATTGAGTAAATCTGATCCAGACTGCTGCTCTTTAAAATATCCGGAACAACCGTTCCGTAATCTTCTGCACATAGAAGTTGCATAAGTTCAGGCGCAGATGCAATAACTCCTCCGCAAGCCTTAATGACTTCCATATCATTAGAATATCCGTCATTGCCTGATGTTTGAGAATAGTATGTAACCTCGTTGCTTCTCTTGTCTGCCTTTAATGTTTTTGCAACCCACATATCAGTAATTCCCGCCTTGGCAACGAGAGGATGTAAAATAAACTGTCTCAGATAGGATAGAGTATTACTCTACATCCTCGGGAGGGCCTCGAGTTAACAACTTTGTTTAATTATCAACCATCCATTTTAGGTAGTGCTCTAGTCGCCTTTCTATTTAGAAGATCTGATATAAGTGTTACATAAATTTAATACGGATAAATCCATTAATTATCCCAACCTGGATTCTGGGTTAAAGTATGTCCTTTGTCCTTGTAAAACTTGATAGTATTCAACGGCACAGCTTGGAAATATTGTCTTGTATATGTTACATCGTCATCCTTCCAGTCCCTTCTGTACTTTACATTATACAAATTGTAAACCGCGACTAACGAAGAATCCGCATTGAATGAGTATAACTTTGGATTACTTTTTCTTACGGATGCTTTTACAGAGGAAGAAAGGTCTCTGTAATCAAAGATAGCACCATAAGCCAGCTCGGACGGGTGTGCGTCATCCACCTGAGCTGTCTTTAAATATGAGAATTTACCCCATCTCTGCAGGTCATTTCTTCGTTGTCCTTCCATTGAAAGTTCAACAGCTCTTTCCCGCCTGATTTCCCATAGAATGGGAGGGACGTCTGTATCTCTATCTGGATCATTTATGATAACTCCATTGGCTGTAACGTTCGTTCCTTCAAGCACCATATGTGGAACTTTCGTTAGGTTGTTACCTTTGTTGTTGCACTTGATATTGCGATCTCTCAATTTATTAATCGTTGCATCGGCAATTGCCTGTGTGAAAGTTCCTGTTTCATAGCAAGCCTCGGCATAATTAAGCAGTACCTCCGAATATCGAATCAGAGGAGCAGCTGTAATATTGTTTTGACTTGTATATTTTGCATCTGTTGAATTGGCCGCATATGGTAGGAATTTCCATGCAGAAATACCTGTAGCGGTACCAGGTGTGCTTGTGCATCCCCTAATAACAGCTGTATCTCTGAATGTCGCCAGCAAACGAGGATCTCTATTTTTAACTTGTTCAGAATAAATTCTTACCCCATTATCGGATGCATAGTTATATACGGGAGATTGCTTGATTGGCAGACCATCCGCATCTAAATACATATTTATAAATTTTTGTGATGCGGAAGGATCTTGTTCCTCATAATCATTGGAGTAAGAAACTACGCAGTGTGTAGCCTTACCGGTTGCATATGCTCTAAAGAAGATGACATCTTTATTTGAGGTCAAATCCTCCGATGTAAAGACCGCTCTATAATCATCAGTCACGGCATATTTTCCACTTTGCATCAATTGCTCGGCCGCCCATTTGCAACCGTCAAAACAAGCTTGAGCGGCACCGTTTGAATCTTTGTTTTGATATTTTAACAATGTACCAAGGTAAAGCAGATCCCTTGTCATATAAGCATACACGACATACCGATTAACTTGACATGCACCATCATTAAGCCTTACGTTATCAGCTGCATATCTGAAATCAGATACTACTTGTAAAGCAACTTTATAAAGGGGATCCCTATCTTTATATAGCGAATCAGAATTGACCGATTGAGTTGTGGTGAAAATAGGAAAATCTCCAAACTGCGATGCCATCCTTGTATATTCCAATCCCCTGAAAAACAGAGCGACTCCCTTCCAGTGATTTCTGGCTTCATCAGATAGCATGGACATTTTATCAACTTCTTCATACATGATATTATGTCTTCTGACCATTGCAAAATCAAAATTCAAATAACTCTGGGTCGTTGTGGTTACTGTAGTCCATGAAGAGGAATTCACAAATTCATCGGCCCATGGAACCCACATAAAAAACTTGGGATACGCATAAGTTGTACCATAACCGTAAAAATATGCCTCTGAAGTGGCATTTGCTCCTGTCATGCTACATCTGTTAACATAACAACCCTGGGCATATAACCTTACGTTATTTTCGCTGGTCCAGTAGTTAGAAGCGTCAAATGAATCTTGCGATTTCCTGTCAAGATAACTATTGCATGAAAACAGGAACAGTCCAAGAGCCATAAGTATTATTATGTTATATATTTTTTTCATGTTCGTAAAATATTAAAAATCAACTTGTATGCCAAATGACATGGTTTTGCGGTATGGGTAGCTTCTTCCAAAAGATCTGCTGTCATTTTGGGTGGCAGAAGTCCAATCTATTTCCGGGTCAATACTAAGGCCGTGAAGATGATCGAATGTTAGTAGATTTTCACCGGAAAAATAAACCCTAACTTTTTGAATCATAGCTTTTTGAGTATATTTTGAAGGCAGAGTGTAACCAATTGTCAGGGTCTTCAATCTTAAATAAGCCATATTTAACAAGTATTTGCTGTTGCAGACATAATTCCACTTTGCCGCTTGTGAATAATTAAGTGGCCTGGGATAATATGCGTCTGTATTATCTTCTGTCCAGTAATCGTAAGTCCCTTTGAATCCGACTCCAGCCGCATCATACCCGGGCAGAATTGTATTACCTGTAGCCCATAAATGTCTTTTCCCAACACCTTGGAAAAAGACATCCAAATCGAATCCTTTCCAATTCCCGCCAATTCTGAATCCGAAAATATAACGGGGCTGGCTATTACCAATAATTGTTCTGTCTCCGGGATCCCCGATAGTATTGCTGCCGTAATCAATAATGCCGTCTCCATCCAAATCTTTGAATTTCATATCACCGGGACCGAACATGAATGCGGCGGTATTACTTTCCAGAGCTTTTTGATATCCAGGTTTAAGATTCTTGTATACGTTTTGCAATTTGCCATCAACCGTAACGGTTTGAATTGTTCCATTGTCACTATACACAAAATCTCCTTTTTGGAACAGACCGGCGGATTTAAATCCCCAAATGCTTCCCACAACGTACCCTTTATAGTAGCTCCCTATAGTAGGGTCCGCATCAGAATTCCACTTTGTTATTTTAGATTTATAGTCCGTTATTTGACCGCCGACATTTAAAACAAGACCGTTGTCAAATTCATGGGTATAGTTAATGCTAAGTTCTATGCCATTTGTGGTCAATTCTCCGTAGTTTGTTTTTGGGGCATTAGCACCTACTGATATTGGTAAAGGATTCCCTGAAGACAGCATATCGGAAGTGATCCTTTTGTAAACATCGGCTGTTAGATTTATTTCTCCGTTGAGGAAAGACGCATCTATACCGGCATCATAAGTGGTAACTTTTTCCCATGACAAATTAGAATCCACCAAATCATATGCTTGACCGATATATGGTGTATAATTTCCGTTAATCAACCAGTATGCAATTGAGTTCCCGACTGGGGGATTGGTAATGGACATTGTTGGATAGAAGGATGATAGCGGGACATCTTGATTGCCATTCTGTCCTATAGATAGACGCAACTTAAGGGACGAAACTATGTCTTTGATGCCCTGCATCCATTTTTCTTCCGATACTCTCCAGGCTGCAGAAGCGGAAGGGAAGAAACCCCACCTGGAATCTTTTGAGAACTTAGAAGAGCCGTCGTACCTGCCGTTCAACTCTAAATAGTATCTGTCCTTGTACGAATAATTTATTCTTGTATAGTAACCCACAACGGACCACCAACTGTGACTTGAATTTACGCTTTGATCTCCGCCAGAAAGATTTAATTCCCCTTTATTTGCGTCATAAGGAGTATTTCTTCTGGCAAAGTGATATTTATATTCTTCATCCTCTATATTTGTACCAACCTGAACTTTAATGACGTGGTCCTTAATGGTCAGATCATAAATTACATTACCGTTATATGTATTTTGGACGTCCCTTGAACTGCTTTCCTGTACATAGTTATAATTGGCAGCGGTATACATGGAATATAGGGATTTTATATCCCCTGATGTCATTGCGCCATTAAACCAATTAATTGCAGAAATTTGGCCGCCCTGAGTGTGTTCATCCCAATTCGTAAGATTGGCAGTGTAATCAAAATTAACATTCAATCCTTTGATTATATGCAATGACGCTCCCAAATTCAAACGGTGATAAAATGTCTGATCTTCTACCGGCTTAGCCTCTTCCAATTCGGTTATGGCACTACGAGACTTTAAACCGTCATAAGTACCATAAGGATATATTGTCGACCATCGATACATGTAATAAACGGGAGGATAGGTGGAAGCCGCATAATTGAAAGGCGTTTTTGTCACACTCTTGGACATCATATATCCAGTGCGCAAAGTCAAATATTTATTTACATCCGTTTCAACACTTGCCCTCACATTATACCTTTTATAAGAATCTGAAAAGGCTTTCATTAAACCTCTTTCATTCAATAATCCTGCAGAGATATTATACCTAGTGTTCTGGGTTCCTCCGCTTATGCTTATATTATGAGATTGTTGTGGAGCGTTCTTTTTATAATACATTCCGTTGACATCCCAAGATCTGTAAGGATAGATCCTGGAACTGTTCCCTCCTGTACCAAAATCAAAATCTCGTCCAACAACCATCTCATTGCCAAATTGTTTGCCATACTTATATTTATCCCAATAATCTTTCACCTTCGCGATGGTTTCTCTGTTATAATAGACAGGACCTATTACGGAAAATTCTTCCGTCGGAGTTGCATTTAAACCGTTATATTGCAGCCATTCGTAATTTAGCTGTTGGTCCGGCCTCAATGGTTCTGGGGTTTTTGTCTGTCGTGACCATGCAAAGTTATTAGAATAGGTTACATGCATTCCGCCGTCTCTATCTCCCTTTTTTGTAGTGATAAGTATTGCTCCAAATGCTGCGCGCGCGCCATAAATAGCCGTAGTGGCGGCATCTTTTAAAACGGAAATGCTTTCAATATCGTCGGGATTAACGTATGATAGATCGGGTACTTCTACATTATCCAAAACAATAAGCGGCTTTCCTGTTCCACCTCCAAGCGTACTTGTATTTCCTCTGATCTTGATTGAAGGTGACCCTCCGAGCGAACCTTCTGTTGTTGTAACAATAAGTCCCGCCGTCGCACCCTGCAAAGCGCGTCCCACATCCGTAATTGGTCTTGATTCCAATGTTTTTCTAACACTTACGGTAGAAACCGCTCCTGTAATACTTTCTTTTTTTTGGGAGCCATATGCAACCATTACAACCTCTTGCAAAGTGGTTACGTCATCCTCCATTATTACATTGATAAGTGATCTGTTCCCTACGGTTATTATCGCATTTTTCATCCCCAGGTAAGAAAATACGAGTACTGATTTTGGTGAGGCAGTGATTTCGTATTTACCCCAGGAGTCTGTCGAAGTTCCTACTTTAGTCCCTTGAACTAAAATATAAACACCAGCCAAAGGCTCTCCATTCTTGTTGGTGACCTTACCGGAGATCTTAGAATTTTGAGCCCACATCGCCCCAATCGAAAATACCATTGCGGCAATTGTCGTTAATGCAAGCTTAAAAAGCCTGCCACAATTTTGTTTAGTGAACATAAAA
>JAQWEK010000172.1 GCA_028704975.1 Bacteroidales bacterium
AAAAGAGATACATCAATTATTCAGTTGGAGAGCAAAATATTAATTCATAATTTTCTCCCGACAGAAAATATACAGCCATGCAGCAAGCAACTATTTCTCAATGGGTTATATATGGCCTGGGGTTTTTGGCCCAAGGCTTTTTCTCTTTAAGAATTCTTGTACAATGGATAATGAGCGAGAAAGCAAAAAAAGTTGTCTCCCCCACTATCTTCTGGGTATTCAGCATTGCAGGCTCCTATCTGTTCTTTGTTTACGGATGGCTGAGAAATGATTTTGCAATCATGTTTGGCCAGGTAATTTCCTATTATATTTACATTTGGAACCTTAAAATAAAAGGCGCTTGGGATGTAATAAGAACCGATAAAAATGATTCCGGGGCTGAAAGCGCCGTTGCGGCAAAAGGAATTAAAGTTCCGGTTCCCCAATATTGGAGACCGGCTCTGATGGCAATACTGGTGGTTACGCCGGTAATTGGAATCGGATATATTTTAAGCGACTGGCAAACATTTAAGGCTCAATGTTTTCACAATGAATTCATTCCTTCTCTGCTTGTAGTTTACGGTTCTCTGGGACAAATTGTTTTCACATTAAGATTCATCTATCAATTTGTATACTCCAAAAGAAGGCATGACAGCAGACTGCCTGCCGGATTTTGGATTATCAGCCTTGCCGGCTCTGCAATAATAGTCTCTTACGCATTCATAAGGCATGACCCGGTTCTTGCTCTGGGACAGTCTATCGGATTTATTTCATATTCAAGAAATTTGGTAATTTTGCGCAAAGCAATTAAGAAAGAGCAAGGGGAGAGCGCAAATTCAGTAGAATAATTTTTTAAAAATAATGAAACGGCGTACAGTCATATTCATTTTAATATTGGCGGCGCTTCTCCCATTGTTAATGATGAGAGAGTTTACGCCAAGCAATGAACTGCGTTATTTAAATATTGCAGATGAGGCCATTGCAAATGGTAATTTTTTTGCATTTACAGACCATGGCATCCCGTACGCAGATAAACCTCCCTTATATTTTTGGATTGCAATTGGATTAAAATTTCTTTTTGGCAAACATATAATGTTTCTGCTTAGTTTGCTCTCCGTCCTGCCGGCTTTTGTAATTGCATGGGTAATGGATAAATGGACAGGAGACAAACTGCAACCGAGTGAACGCACCGCCGGAACTCTTATCCTTTTCACATCTCTGTATTTTCTGGCATCCTCTATCGTTTTGAGAATGGACATGTTAATGTGCATGTTCATAGTACTCTCATTATATGAATTTTACAAACTCTACACAAATAAAGACGGAGAACTGGCCGCAAAAAACGGAACACACGTTAAATCTGCAAGAAAATATAAAATTGACAGAGCTCTTCTGCCCGTTTTTGTATTTATGGCAATATTCTCAAAAGGGGCTGTAGGTTTTCTTGTCCCGGTAATCTCAATCATTGTGTTCCTTGCTGCAGACCGTAATCTCAGAATTATTGGAAAGTATTTAGGGTGGAGATTTTGGACAATTTTATCATGCCTTTGCATTGCCTGGTTTACAGGTGTTTACATTGACGGAGGAAAAGCTTATCTGGACAATTTGCTGTTTAATCAGACTGTAAACAGAGCGGTAAATTCCTTCCACCACAAAAAACCGTTCTGGTATTATGGAATTACATATTGGTATGCAATTACACCGTGGTGCATAATGTGCGCAGTTGCTATCATCAAAGGATATTACAAAGGATTGATGCGGGGAACAAGAGAAAAATTATTTGCATGCATTGCGTTTTCCACAACAATTATGCTCTCTTTAATAAGCTCAAAGATTGCGATTTACTTTCTGCCGGCCATTCCATTTTTTGTATATCTGGCAATAATACTCTTACCGCACATGAAAGATAGCGGATGGATAAAAACTTCAATTGCAATACCGGCAGTCCTGCTGATAATTGCATTTGCGGCTTCTATTCCGCTGCAGATTATAATTGCAAAATTAAACGGAGCAAACCCCGGAAACCCCATAACACTTCCGATATTATGGGCTCCATATCAGGCATTTACATTAATACTTGCGCTTGGAGGTGTAGCTGCGTTGCTGTTTATAAGAAAGAACAAACTGTCGGGAGCTACAAACTCAATAGCGGCCTCAATACTGCTGCTTCTGTTTGCGGGCAGTATGTCAATGCCAAGTCTTAACAAGTATATTGGGATAAGGGAGGGATGCGAACATGCTATTCAAAAAGCAAAAGCAAGCGGAGAGGAGGTTTGCTATTATGACTTTAGTTCGGGCCCCAACCTTGATTACTACTTAAAGCAGCACGGAATGAAAATAAGGGAAGTTAAGAAGAGTGAGATATCTGATGTTAAGGGTGTTGTATTATTTTGCAAGACGCGGGATATTAGAAAAGACAGCCTGCTGAACAAGAGAGTTGCAGCGTTGCCAAGGGAAGAAGGGGGAGGAGATATTTCTATAATTGAAATAAAGTAATATGAAAATTTTAGTTACCGGGGCAGCGGGATTTATTGGAGC
>JAQWEK010000173.1 GCA_028704975.1 Bacteroidales bacterium
AAAAGAGATACATCAATTATTCAGTTGGAGAGCAAAATATTAATTCATAATTTTCTCCCGACAGAAAATATACAGCCATGCAGCAAGCAACTATTTCTCAATGGGTTATATATGGCCTGGGGTTTTTAGCCCAAGGCTTTTTCTCTTTGAGAATTCTTGTACAATGGATAATGAGCGAGAAGGCAAAAAAAGTTGTCTCACCCACTATCTTCTGGGTATTCAGCATTGCAGGCTCCTATCTGTTCTTTATTTACGGATGGCTGAGAAATGATTTTGCAATAATGTTCGGCCAGGTAATTTCCTATTATATATATATTTGGAACCTCAAAATAAAAGGCGCCTGGGATGTAATAAGAACAGATAAAAATGATTCCGGAGCTGAAAGTGCCGTTGCGGCAAAAGGAATTAAAGTTCCGGCTCCCCAATATTGGAGACCGGCCCTACTGGCGATACTGGTAGTTACACCTGTAATTGGAATCGGTTATATTTTAAGCGACTGGCAAACATTTAATGCTCAATATTTTCACAATGAATCCATTCCTTCTCTGCTTGTAGTTTACGGTTCTCTGGGACAAATTGTTTTTACATTAAGATTCATCTATCAATTTGTATACTCCAAAAGAAGACATGACAGCAGGCTGCCTGCCGGATTTTGGATTATCAGCCTTGCCGGCTCTGCAATAATAGTCTCTTACGCATTCATAAGGCACGACCCGGTTCTTGCTCTGGGACAGTCTATCGGATTTATTTCATATTCAAGAAATTTGGTAATTTTGCGCAAAGCAATTAAGAAAGAGCAAGGGGAGAGCGCAAATTCAGCAGAATAATTTTTTAAAAATAATGAAACGGCGTACAGTCATATTCATTCTAATATTGGCGGCGCTTCTCCCGTTGTTAATAATGAGAGAGTTTACGCCAAGCAATGAACTGCGTTATTTAAATATTGCAGATGAGGCCATTGCAAACGGTAATCTATTTGCATTTACAGACCATGGCATCCCGTACGCAGATAAACCTCCCTTATATTTTTGGATTGCAATCGGATTAAAATTTCTTTTTGGCAAACATATAATGTTTCTGCTTAGTTTGCTCTCCGTCCTGCCTGCGTTTGTAATTGCATGGGTAATGGATAAATGGACGGGAGACAAACTGCAACCATGTGAACGCACCGCCGGAACTCTTATCCTTTTCACATCCCTGTATTTTTTGGCATCCTCTGTTGTTCTGAGAATGGACATGTTAATGTGCATGTTCATAGTACTGTCATTATATGAATTTTACAAACTCTACACAAATAAAGACGGAGAACTGGCTGCAAAAAACGGAACACACGTTAAATCTGCAAGAAAATATAAAATTGACAGAGCCCTTCTGCCCGTTTTTGTATTTATGGCAATATTTTCAAAAGGAGCTGTAGGTTTTCTTGTCCCGGTAATCTCAATAATTGTGTTCCTTGCTGCAGACCGTAATCTCAGAATTATCGGAAAGTATTTAGGGTGGAGATTTTGGACAATTTTATTATGCCTTTGCATTGCCTGGTTTACAGGTGTTTACATAGACGGAGGAAAAGCCTATCTGGACAATTTGCTTTTTAATCAGACTGTAAACAGAGCGGTAAATTCCTTCCACCACAAAAAACCGTTCTGGTATTATGGAATTACATATTGGTATGCAATTACACCGTGGTGCATAATGTGCGCAGTTGCCATCATCAAAGGATATTACAAAGGATTGATGCGGGGAACAAGAGAAAAATTATTTGCAAGCATTGCGTTTTCCACAACAATTATGCTCTCTTTAATAAGCTCAAAGATTGCGATTTACTTTCTGCCGGCCATTCCATTTTTTGTATATCTTGCAATAATACTTTTACCGCACATGAAAGAGAGCGGATGGATAAAAACTTCAATTGCAATACCGGCAGTCCTGCTGATAATTGCGTTTGCAGCTTCTATTCCGCTGCAGATTATAATTGCAAAATTAAACGGAGCAAATCCCGGAAGCCCCATAACACTTCCGGTATTATGGGCTCCATATCAGGCATTTACATTAATACTTGCGCTTGGAGGTGTAGCTGCGTTGCTGTTTGTAAGAAAGAAAAAACTGTCGGGAGCTACAAACTCAATAGCGGCCTCAATATTGCTGCTTCTGTTTGCGGGAAGTATGTCAATGCCAAGTCTTAACAAGTATATCGGAATAAGGGAGGGATGCGAGCATGCTATTCAAAAAGCAAAGGCAAGCGGAGAGGAGGTTTGCTATTATGACTTTAGTTCTGGCCCCAACCTTGATTACTACTTAAAGCAGCACGGGATGAAAATAAGGGAAGTTAAGAAGAGTGAGATATCTGATGTTAAGGGTGTTGTATTATTTTGCAAGACGCGAGATATTATAAAAGACAGCCTGCTGAACAAGAGAGTTGCAGCGTTGCCAAGGGAAGAAGGGGGAGGAGATATTTCTATAATTGAAATAAAGTAATATGAAAATTTTAGTTACCGGGGCAGCGGGATTTATTGGAGC
>JAQWEK010000048.1 GCA_028704975.1 Bacteroidales bacterium
CACAACGCGCAGAAAGGCAAAAATGCAACTTGCTGATTAACAGCGTATGACAAAGTATAAAGTACACGAGAAAACCGAAAATGCCATAAGTGGTTGATAATCAGATGGGGGAATTTTAGCCTTTCTGTGCGTTCTGGGGCAGGTTTCAAAAACGTCTCCACATGCATACTAAGAGCATTTTTCAGCATGCTGACCATGCGGCTGGCGGCAAGAAGCGGTAGTGCATGCACGCAACCTGCCGTGCTGTCTGCCGTGCAGTCTGCGAATTGCCAGCATGCTTTGTATGCTGGCAATTAGTGGTTTACGTGGCTACTGCCACGAGAATGCAACGCTCCACGTGGCGCGCTAGCAAAACATAACAAGCATTTTTTGCCTGTTATGTTTTGCCTTGTTATTATTACTCCAAGATTATAAATCAGTGGATTATCAAATCTTGAAATTTGAAACGGGGAATTATCAAATCTTGAAATTTGAAACGGAGGATTATCAAATCTTGAAATGTGAAACGGAGGATTATCAAATTTTGAAATGTGAAACGGAGAATTATCAAATCTTGAAACCCGAAACGGAGAATTATCAAATTGAAGAATTGATAATCAATGGATTATTTTATCGGATACGGATAGCGTATCTCTGTAAGAAACAGGGCGTTGCCTGGGACGGAGTATCCGGCGGCGCAGCGGTTACGGCGGTGGAGCATCTCTGCAATCCATTCGGGCTTGCGTTTTCCGCTGCCAACTTCCAAGAGTGAACCTACCATTGCACGTACCATGTTGCGGAGAAATCTGTTTGATGTCACGGTGAACACATAAATATCTGTTGCACACGGTATTATGTAATAAGCTCCGCCGCCGCAAGTTGCGGTGCTGATGCTTGTCGTGCTATCACCGTTTGTTGCTCCGCTGCCGGTAGAATGTGCGGGTATGCGTTCCCATCCAGCTGCAGTAACGTTGCAGATGGCGTTTTGGGCGCCGCTATGCAGCTTTTCCAGACTGGTAAAATCTTGCTCTCCAAGGAAGTATTTTGCCGCCTTATTCATGGCCTTAAAGTCTAGCCGTCCGGGTCTGTAAAAGTATGTGAATGCTGAGTTGAACGGTTCTTTTTCAAGTGTTAAGAAGTACTTATAAGTTCTGCTCACCGCATCAAATCTTGCGTGTGCGGCGGCCGGCATTTTAAAAATGTTCTTTACTACTATTTCTTTGGGCAGAATGGCATTTATTTTGTAAAGAAATTCTGCAGGGTTTTTTCCAAGAGATGAAATTTCCGTGTGGGCTATATAGTTGGAGGCGTTAACTCCGCTGTCTGTTCTTCCAGCCCCGGTAATTTCAATTTTTTCTTTTAGAAGAGTGGAGAAGGCCTTTTGCAGTTCCTCCTGAACGCTGTTTGCGTTTTTTTGAATTTGCCAGCCGCTGAAGGGGGCGCCGTTATATGAAAGACGGATAAAATATTTCATAAAGCTGTCGGGAGGAAAAATATTTTTATCCCGACAGGACAAAGGTAAAAAAAGTAAGTAAGATTAAGATTCTGAAAATAAAGACAAAAAATAATTTTATATGGAGAGTGTAAACATTAAGGAACTGAATGACAGAATTCAGAAAGAGAGTGCCTTTGTGGACATCATCACAATGGAGATGAATAAAGTGATAGTGGGGCAGAAGCACTTGATTGAAGATTTGATGATTGGACTTCTTGCAGACGGACACTTGCTGCTGGAAGGAATGCCGGGCTTGGCAAAGACTTTGGCCATTAGTACATTGGCTGATATAATTGACGCAAAGTTTAACAGAATTCAGTTTACTCCGGATTTGCTTCCCGCTGATATTGTGGGTACTATGATTTACAGCCAGAAAAGCGAGCAGTTTCAAGTTAAGCAGGGACCGGTTTTTGCAAATTTTTTACTTGCGGATGAAATCAATCGTTCTCCCGCAAAAGTGCAATCAGCATTGCTTGAGGCCATGCAGGAGAGAGAGGTAACCATAGGTGATCATACATACAAATTGCCTGATCCTTTTTTGGTCATGGCTACGCAAAACCCTATAGAGCAAGAGGGTACATATCCTCTTCCGGAGGCGCAAATGGACCGTTTTATGCTAAAAGTAATTGTTAATTATCCCAAGAAAGATGAGGAGAAGATGATTATCAGAATGCATAATGCGCAGCAGTTCCCCAAGGCAAGCACAGTACTTAAGCCGGAAGATATTATCCGCGCAAGAAGCGTTGTAAAAGATGTTTACATGGATGAGAAGATTGAGAAGTATATAGTAGATATAGTTTATGCTACCAGAACTCCTCAGGAGTATGGACTTGGCAAACTTAAGAATTTGATTCAGTACGGAGCTTCTCCGCGTGCAAGTATTTCACTGGCAAAGGCTGCAAAGGCTTATGCGTTTATCAAGAGAAGGGGTTATGTAATTCCAGAGGATGTCCGCGCCGTTTGCTACGAGGTTATGAGACACAGAATAGGTCTTACTTATGAGGCTGAGGCGGAGAATGTTACACCGGAGAACATAATTACCGATGTTGTTAATGTTGTTGAAGTTCCTTAATAAATTTTGGAGTAAGGGTAATAG
Source organism: Bacteroidales bacterium (assembly GCA_028704975.1). Classification (GTDB taxonomy): domain Bacteria; phylum Bacteroidota; class Bacteroidia; order Bacteroidales; family UBA932; genus Egerieousia. Next base: position 2,571 of record JAQWEK010000048.1, read on the forward strand.
ATGGACACAGATCTGCTAAGCAAAGTAAGAAAGATAGAGATCCGCACGCGGTCTCTTTCTCATCAGATATTTGCGGGAGAGTACCACTCCGCATTTAAGGGGAGGGGTATGGCTTTCAGCGAGGTGCGTGAGTATCAGTTTGGTGATGACGTGCGCAGTATGGATTGGAATGTAACTGCCAGATTGCGTTCGCCTTACATCAAAGTGTATGAGGAGGAGAGAGAGCTGACGGTTGTGCTGTTGATTGATGTTAGTTCTTCCGGAGTTTTTGGAACCACAGAAAAAAGTAAGAGAGAGCTTGCGGCTGAGATTGCTGCAGTGCTTTCATTTTCAGCCTCTATTAATAATGATAAAGTCGGAGCTCTTTTCTTCTCTTCTAAAGTTGAAAAGTTTATTCCGCCTAAAAAGGGCAGGAGTCATTTGCTGAGAATTATCAGTGAACTGCTTGACTTCAAGCCTACTACGCAAGGTACAAATATCTCCGAGGCGCTGAGGTTTTTGACAAATGCAATTAAAAAGAAGTGTGCCGCCTTTGTCCTGACAGATTTGTATGATGTGGATAAGGAGTGCAAGCCTAATTATGAAGAGGCGCTTAAGATAGCGGTTAATCGTCATGATATATCCTTTATAAACGTCTATGACCCAAGGGAGAGGGAGATCCCGAATGTCGGCTTTGTAAGAGTGCGGGATGCAGAGAGCGGAAGAGAGAGTTGGGTTGATACAGCAAGCGTTTATGTGAGGAACTATTATACTCAGTGGGGTCAGGAGGTGTTGAAGCAGGCGCAGCAGCTTTTTAATAAGTACCGCGTTGACTCTGTAAGTATTTGCACTAATGAAGATTATGTTAAGAGTTTAATAAAGTTTTTTAAACAGAGATGATCAGGTTTAAGAATATATTTTTAATTACCGGTTGTGTTGTTGCCCTGGCGGCATGCGGCCGCGCAAATAAATCTGAGAAGAAGGAGATGAAAAATCCTACGCTCTCCAGAGACTCCATTCTTGTCGGAGATCAGGTTGTGATGAGCGCGAATTTCTCAGTTCCCGATAATATTCCTATTCAGGTCATACCTTATGCTCAGATACTTGCGTCTAAATCTGCCGGAGCGCAGGGTGAAGAGGAAATGTCCCAGGATTCTGCGTCCGGAATGCAGAAGGCTAATTTGCAGCAAGTTGCAGGGTCTGTACAGCCGGTTCAGACACCACAGTCTACCGGACTTCCGGATTCAACATCTGCGGCAATGGTTGCTATGCCTGGACCATCACAAGTGGTCCAGCCAGCTCAAGCCGGCACCGTGGAAGTTGTGCACGACTTTGTAGTAGACACGTTGTCTTTTAAGGACGGCGTGCGTAAACTGCGTGCAAAGGCAATTATAACTTCTTTTGACAGCGGATATTATAAGCTCCCCGCTCCGGTTATATTAATTGCCAACAAGCGCGGAGGTGCTGATACAATTAAGTTTGAAGATAGGTTTCTAACGGTCAATGCAATGCAAGTTGATACATCCTCCTTTAAACCGTATCAACTTGGTGTTAAGGATTCTCAGATGAAATATCCTATTTCTTTCAGTGACTTTATTCCGTGGATTCTTTTGTTGTTGCTCCTTGGCGCAATTGCTTATTGCATAACAAGATACTTTAAACTTAAAGCTCAGAACAAAGACTTCTTTGGAAGAAGCAAAATCAAAGTTCCGGACCATGTTGTGGCTCTTAAGAAACTGGAAAAGTTGAGAGATGAAAAACTTTGGCAGAGCGGAAAAGAGAAGCAATATTTTACGGGAATTACAGATACCTTGAGAGAGTATATACAGAAGCGTTACAAGTTTGGAGCAATGGAGAAAACTTCTTCTGAAATCATGGAAAGCTTGAAAGATAAGCAGATAGAAGAGAAGACCTATGCAAATCTAGAAGACATGTTTAAGGTTGCTGACTTTGTAAAGTTTGCAAAATATTCTCCGCTTCCGGATGAGAACGAGAATGCAATTCCTGCAGCAGTGAACTTTGTAAATTTTGCATACATGCAGGAGTTGAAGGAACAAGAGGAAAGAGCTGCGGCCGCTGCAAAGAAACAGGCCGATAAAACCGCAAAGACAGCAGCCGGCCAGGCTGCTCAGAATGCTGATAATAAAAAGAATACACAAAAGACAGAAGAAACTGTCGGGAATAAAAAGGAGGAGGAGAAATAATGTTTTTTGAGTATCCAAAATTATTGTGGCTTCTGCTGATTCTAATTCCGGTAATATTCCTCTATGTTTGGAGGGAAATCAAAGGGAAGGAGCCCTATTTGCTTGTTCCGACGATTACCCCTTGGAAGTATGATGTTGGAGTTTTCAAAAAAATTTTGAGGCATATTCCTTTTGTGCTGCGCTGCATCGCTATAGCGTTTTTAGTTTTTGCAATTGCACGTCCCCGCTCCTCTTCAAAGCTTGAGAAGGTAAGCACGGAGGGTATTGACATTGTGCTTGATATGGATGTGTCAACCAGTATGCTCGCGATGGATTTTAAACCGGACAGAATTTCTGCTGCAAAGCAAATAGCAATACAATTTATATCACAACGTCCGGCGGACAGAATGGGAATAGTTGTTTTTGCCGGAGAGAGTTATACTCAATCTCCGCTTACAACAGACCGTGCCTCCCTTATTAATTTGATGAAGGAGATTAATTGTGATGAGATAGAGGACGGTACCGCAATTGGAAACGGATTAGCAACAGCTGTGGCCAGACTTAAGGATTCTCCCGCAAAAAGCCGCGTAATTATTCTTATGACTGATGGTGTAAATAATACGGGTGAAATTTCTCCGCAAATGGCCGCGGAAATTGCAAGGACTTATGGAATAAGAGTTTATACTATTGGAGTTGGGGCAATGGGTGTTGCGCCGTATCCTTTTATGACTCCCTATGGCGTACAGGTTCAGGATATGAAAGTTGAGATTGATGAGCCGCTTTTGCAGGATATTGCAAAGGAGACCGGTGGAAAATATTTTAGGGCAACGGATAATACTAAGTTAATGGAAATCTATCATGAGATTAATAAAATGGAGAAGAGCAAAACTATTGTAAACTCCTTCCCTAAATACAGAGAGCTTTACATGGCGTTTGCTTTGATAGCATTCTTAGCAGTTGCACTTGAGATAGTTATGAGGTTGTTTGTTACTAAACATTTACCGGATTAAGGAGGAGGAGATATGTTACATTTTGCACAACCGTTATATTTATTTTTGATACTTGTAATTCCGTTCTTCTACTTGTTATACGCACTATATAGAAGAGGGAGGAACAAAAGAATTACAAAGTTTGGAACTCCTGAGCTGGTGGACAAGCTAATGCCTGAACGCTCCAAATCTATTGGATGGGTGAAACTTACATGTTTCTCTCTTGCGTGGCTGTTCTTGATGCTTGGTCTTGCAAGGCCTCAAATTGGAGCAAAGTTAAAGGAGAGCGATGATAAAGGTTCTGAGATTATGATTGCGCTGGACGTTTCCAATTCTATGCTGGCGCGTGATTATTCTCCAAACCGTTTGGAGAGAGCAAAGATGGATATTGCTCATCTTGTCAATCGTCTGCATAATGATCGCATAGGCTTGGTTGTATTTGCAGGTCAATCATTTGTACAGCTGCCAATTACAGCTGATTATGTTTCCGCAAATATTTTTCTTAACAGCATAAGCACATCTTCTGTTCCGATTCAAGGAACGGCAATTGGAGAAGCTATTGAAACTTGCGCCAAGAGTTTTTCAGAAGAGGGAATGGCAGGGAAAGATAACAAGGCAATCATAGTTATTACGGATGGAGAGAATCATGAGGATGATGCCGTTGCAGCGGCTCAGTCTGCGCGTGAAGCAGGAATAAGAGTTTATTGCATAGGCGTTGGAACTCCTCAGGGTCAGCCTATCCCAATGGCCGGCGGCGGACTTATGAAGGATAAGGAGGGAAATATAGTTGTAACAAAGTTGGATGAGCCCGCGCTGCAGGAAATTGCAAAGGCAGGTGACGGCGTTTATGTAAAGGCCGGAGATGCTGAGTTTGGACTTGATGTAATTTTGGATAAAATAAGAGATTTAAGCAAGCAGAGTTACAAGGCGCTTGCATTTGAAGAGTATGATGAACAATTTATGTATTTCCTTGCAATTGCTCTTGCATTCTTATTGCTGGAATTTTTAATAGGAGACAGAAAGTTGGGAAAGAAAATTTTTATGTTTGCAGTGCTGTTCTTAACGATTAGCACTCAGGGGTTTGCGCAGAGAGATAAAAAGCAGGTTAGCAGCGGAAACAGATATTTTGGAAAGAGCAAATTCAAGCAGGCGGAGGTAGAATACCGCAAAGGATTGCTTAGAGATTCCACTTCTGTTCTGGGACGCGGCAACCTTGCCAATACTCTCTATAGAATGAAAGATGCTGATAATGCTACAAAATTATTTGAGGGTGAGGCTGATACTGTAGGAAAACTTCCTTTCAATCTTAACTGGAACGGTTCAGACAAAACCATCGTGAGAAAAAAATATAGCAGGAAAGATATTGGTAAGCCAAGCAATATCTCAAAGTTTTTCTTTAACGCCGGCAGCAATTATCTGGTTCAAAAACAATATGACAAGGCGGCTGAAATGTTCAAGCAGTCGTTGGTTAGGAATCCTTCCGATATGATGGCCAAGGCTAATTATGTATATGCCAAGAAAATGGCTCAGAATCAGCAAAATCAGAATAAGAACAATAAGAATAATAAAGACCGGGACAAGAATCAAAACAAGAACAATCAGAACAAAAATAATCAGGGCAATAACAACCAGAATCAGAACAAAAATAATCAGGGCAACAATAATCAGAATCAGAATCAGAATAATAAGAATAACAATCAAAACAAGAATCAAAATCAAAATAATCAGAATAAACAGAATCCTCAGCAGCAGCCTCAGGGTGGCGGACAACAGCCTAAGATGAGCCGGCAGAATGCGCAGCAAATGCTGCAAGCCATTCAGGATAAGGAGAATCAGACACAGCAAAAAGTGCAGAAGGCGCGCGCTGTTGCGGCAAAGTCAAGACAAAAAGAGAAGAACTGGTAGAATTTAAGATTTAATTAATTGGGTAATAAAGAGTAAGATTTAATAAATTTGCAAGTGGTATATGTTAAGAAGAAGTTTTAGAATATTATTCACCGTTGTTGCTGCAGTGTTTTTTGTTACTGTCTTTTCCGGCAATAATGCTATGGCGCAGAGTTTTGTTCTGAATGCTCCAAGAGTTGTTGGTCAGAATGAGCAATTTACGATTGCTTTTTCTTCTAACGGAGATGTGGATAATTTTAATGCTCCTTCTATTTCCGGGGCATCGGTCCTTGCGGGACCCTCTAAGTCCAGCTACAGTTCCATGCAGATTATTAATGGTAGAAGAACTGACTCTCATGAAGTTACGTATACTTATGTTTTACAGGCCAATAGTTCCGGCACCGTTAGAATTTCTGCGGCAAGTGCTAACGTGAGCGGCAGAAGCATGTCTACCCGTCCGGTAAGTATAAGCATTGTTGCCGGCGCATCTTCACAGAGTGGTCAACAATCTTCCGGTTATAGTGGGGGAAATTCAAGCAGCAGACAGCAGTCAAATGATGATTACGGTTATTCTACCCCCGTTCCTTCCGGCAAGGCGGACGTATTTATGCGTCTGAATCTTAATAAGACTAAAGTTGTTAAGGGTGAGCCGATTATAGCAACCCTTAAAATTTATACCCGTTCTAATATTACAGGCTTTGAGGACATAAAATTTCCAGTGTTCAACGGATTTTGGAGCCAGGAAATTGAGACTCCGCAGAACATTAATTTTACAAGAGAGAGAGTCGGAAATCAAATTTACTCCTCCGCGGTTTTAAGAAAGTACATGTTGTTGCCGCAACAAACGGGCAAACTTACAATTAATCCCGCTGAACTTGTATGTCAAGTTCAGGTTGTATCCAGCCAGCGCAAAAGCAGAAGTCTGTTTGATGATTTTTTTGATAATGATGCCTATTCTCTGGTTAAGAAGAAGGTTACAACCGGACGCGCAACAGTGTATGTATCACCTCTTCCCGGCAATGCTCCTGCAAGTTTTGGAGGCGGTGTGGGTAACTTTTCAATGAGTGCAAGACTGACCCGTCAGGACATAAAATCCAATGAGGCGGCCTCCCTTGTCATCGACATAAGCGGCAACGGCAACCTCAATCTTATTTCCGCGCCAAGCGTAACTCTTCCTTCCGATTTTGAAAAATACGACGTTAAAACCACCAATAACTTCACAAACGGCGCTTCCGGAGCCAGCGGAAAGAAAACTTTTGAGTTTCCTTTCATTCCAAGGAGCGAGGGTAAATATACCATACCGGCAATTGAGTATTCATATTATGACATAAGCCAGAGAAGGTATGTTACCATGCACGCCGGACCGATAGAGGTGAACGTTACAAAAGGGAGTGCAAACAATAATTCATACGTAGCGGCCTCCGATCAGCAGCAGGTCAGCAATATAGGGGAGGACATCCGTTACATTGCCGGCGGTGCTCCGCACTTTGCAAAGAGGGGGAGTTTCCTTGTTAACGGCTGGCTGTTCTACCTTATCCTTGTTCTGATACTTGCCGCATTCTGGGGATTGTACAAATACTTCAAGAACAGGGTTGCCCTTAACGGCGATATCCTTAGAAGCAAAAACAAGAGGGCTAACAAGGTTGCAAAGAGCAGATTGAAACTTGCGCAGGTTTATCTTGGACAGAATAAAGTACAGGAATTTTATGAGGAATTGCATAAAGCTCTGCTGGGTTATATAAGCGATAAACTTTCCATACAATTTGCAGATATGCAGAGGGATACGATAGAATCTACCTTAAAGGAGAAGAATGTCGGGGATGATGAAATAGCCGGATTCATGAAGTTGCTGGATGATTGTGAGATGGTGCGCTATTCTCCGGAGGGAGCGGCCGGCGCCATGGATGCGCAGTATGATAACGGGGTCAAGATAATATCGGATCTGGAGAACAAACTAAAATAACTGTCGGGAGGAAAAATGAAAAAGATATTTACAATATTTTGCATCATGTTCTGGGCGACGGGGTTGTTTGCCGCCAAAGCGAATGAGAGTGCCGGCTCCCTGTGGGCCAAGGGCAATGAAGCGTATTCCATGGGAGAGTTCAACAATGCCGTACAGTATTATACCAGGATAGAAAAACAGGGACTTGCTTCCGCCGCACTTTATTACAACATGGGGAATGCCTATTACAGACTTAAGGAAAACGGCAAGGCCATCCTTTACTACGAGAGGACCCTTAAGTTGGATCCTGCAAATTCGGATGCAAGGATCAATTTGCAAATGGCAAGCGCGCAGACATTGGACAAGATAGAGGAAGTGCCTGATTTCATCTTTGTGACATGGGTGAAGAACGTGCGCAACTCATTGTCTTCCAACGGATGGGCAAGGCTTTCACTTGTCCTGCTATGTGCCACCCTGATATTTTTTCTTGCCTTTAAATTTTTGGGCGGCAGGCGTGCAAGAAAGGTTAATTTCATAATCTCATGCTGCATTCTTTTCTTCACGATAGTTTCTTTGCTGTTTTCCGTAGACCTTGCAGTCCGTGCGAACAGTTCCGATTCTGCGATAGTCATGAACAATATCGGAAATGTCAAGAGCGCGCCCAATACCACCGGCAACAGCATCTTTGTCCTGCATCAGGGAACCAAATTAAAAATCCTTGAGAAAGCCCAGGGCTGGGACCGCATCCAGATTAAAGACGGCCGCCAGGGCTGGATAGAGCACGAGGACATTGAGGTCATTTA
>JAQWEK010000049.1 GCA_028704975.1 Bacteroidales bacterium
CTGTCGGGAATTAAAATATGACCAATTCAACCAAAAGATTAATAAAGCAGATAATTATGGGTTGGGGTCACCTGTTTTTCTATTCCTGTTTTTTGTAGGTGATGGCGGCAAGCAAATCCAGGAGAAGGGCAAGGCCGGCAAGGGAAATATAATCAACCCAAAGTTCAGAGAGCAGTGTGCCTTTTAGGTAGACGGAGCGCATGATGTCTACAAAATATCTTGGAGGGAAGGCGTATGTAAGTGTTTGAGCCCAGGAAGGCATAGATTCTATCGGGGTTATAAGCCCGCTCATCAAGACAAATATCATTACAAAGAAGAACATGACAAACATAGCCTGCTGTACTGTGTTTGAATTATTTGCAACAATAACTCCAAGACCGGACATTGAAAGTGCGGCAAGCGCAGCGCCTAAAAATATTGCGCCAATGCTCCCTGCAGGTATAAGACCATAAACAAGCCATGCAATAATCATTGCGACGGCAAGAACAAAAAATCCCATTATCCAGTAGGGAACCAGCTTTGCCAAGGTAAATGTGAACTTGTTCACCGGCGTTACGTTAATTTGTTCTATGGTTCCTATCTCCTTCTCGCTCACTATGTTAAGGGCCGGAAGGAATCCGCATATCATAATAATCAGTATAATCATTAATGCGGGAATCATAAAATACCTGTAAGTTAAAGTCGGATTGTAGCGGTATTGCACTGAGACTCGGGCAGATGAAAAAGATACTCCCTTTTCTTTATACAACTCGGCGATAGATTGAGTTGCGGTTTGACTCATATATTGAGAACCAAGTGAACCTTTTATCGCATTTACTGTGTTAGCAAAAATGCTAACTTTCTTAGGCTTTCCATTTTCAAGATCTTTCTCAAAATCTTTGGGGATTTCTACTATGACATCTACCTTTCCCTTTTCCAAATTTTCCAGCGCCATGGAGTATGTTTCCGCATTATTGCTTAGAGTAAAATAATCTGAAGCCCTTACTTTATTTATCAATCTTTCAGAGGCTTGTGAATGATCATTATCTACAATTGAGATATTAACATGATGCACGTCCATTGTTGTAGTCCAAGGGAAAATCAGCATCACGGCCAACGGAAACATGAGTACCATTTTTGGCAGGAAGGCGTTGCGGAAAAACTGCCTGAATTCTTTATCAAGTAAAACAAGAAGTGTACGCATATCCTATTCCATTTTATCTTTAAAATTCTTCAGGGCCAATGCTACCAAAAACAGTGTCATGGTCAGTAGAACGGAAAACTCTTTAAGCACATATTTAAACGGCAGTCCTTCTATCATAAGTTTTCTTATGGCGGAAATATACCACCGCGCAGGAACGATGTATGTCAGGGGTTTAAGGGCAGCCGGCATATTTTCTATGGGGAACACCATTCCTGAAAGCATGATAATCGGCAGCAATAAAAGCATTCCGGAAATAATGAGCGCCGTTATCTGTTTTGACGTCACGGTTGAGATTAAAAGTCCCAGAGCCAGCGCAAGGGAAAGATAAAGAAGCGATATTCCAATTACACCGCCAAGATTTCCGGACATTGGAACTTTTAAAACATAACGTGCCAGAAACAGTATGCAGGCCAGGTTAATACAAGAAAGCGTAAAGTAAGGAACCATCTTGGCAAAAATTATTCTTATCGGTTTTACAGGGGATACAAGGAGTACATCCATTGTTCCGGTTTCCTTTTCGCGCACTATGGAAACGGATGTCATCATTGCACATATCAAGATGAAAATCAGACCCATAATACCGGGAACAAAATTGTATGCGCTGTTCATTTGCGGGTTGTACAACATATGCGTCTCAGGTATTATGGAAGATAAATTTGAAGTTGTTTCTGATGCATTTGAGTTCCCGCTCATCAATATACTTTGTAAATATCCTGCTCCTTCCATTGCCTTGTTTGGATTGGATGCGTCCAGTGCGATCAGAACAGAATTATCTTTTGAGAACTCAACAACAGCATCGCTCTTGCCGGAACGCAGCTCTTTATCTACCTCATTTCCAGAAATATACCCTCTAAAAGTAAAATACGGGTTAGAAGAGATTTGTTCAACTTGTTTTCTTATAGCCTCTGTCCTGTGTGGTACGGAGACGGCAAAATTGATATTTTTAATCTCGATGGATATTGCAAAACCAAACAGCAGCAACTCGACAATCGGGAATATTAAAATTATCAGCAGTGTCCATTTATCGCGCAAAATATGCAGTGACTCTTTTTTCACAAATGATGCAAAACCTGTCATATCACTCCCCCCTTTTTGCACCCCTTGCAAGAGAACGAAAAACCTCGTCTATTGCTGAGGCGTTAAATTGTTTCTTTAATTCTGCCGGAGAATCAAGTGCTTTAATTTGTCCGTCAACCATTATTGAAACTCTGTTGCAGTATTCCGCTTCATCCATATAATGCGTTGTTACAAAGATTGTTGTGCCTTCAGAAGAGGCTTTGTAAATCATTTCCCAGAATTGACGGCGAGTAACCGGATCTACACCACCAGTAGGTTCGTCCAGAAATACTATTTCCGGCCTGTGAAGGGACGCAACACAAAAAGCAAGTTTTTGTTTCCATCCCAGAGGAAGTGAGCCGACTAATGTGTTAATTTCAGATTTAAACTGCAGTTGATTCAAGATTTCTACGCTTCTGCGTTCAACTTGCATTTTTGACAGTCCGTAAATACCCCCAAATAATTTCATGTTCTCATATACGGTCAAGTCATCATACAGAGAAAAACGCTGACTCATATAGCCAATGTGGTGTTTGATTTTCTCTCCATTCCTCATCACATCAAAACCTGCAACCGTGCCTGAACCGGAAGTGGGGTAGCTTAGACCGCATAACATCCTTATAGCCGTTGTCTTACCGGCTCCGTTGGCTCCAAGAAATCCAAAAATTTCTCCGCGCTTTACGTCAAAAGTAATGCGGTCAACAGCCTTGAATTTTCCAAAGTTTTTACACAATTCCTTTACCGATATGATGTTTTCTTTCATTTTTTTGCGTCAGGTTTTTGCACATTTATATGCTCGCCAAATTATTGCGTGTGCATCAGTTTAATAAAAACATCTTCTATTCCCGCTTTGGTTTTATTAAGTTCTATGTTTTTGAATCCGCGTTCTTCTAATGTTTGTTTTAAAAATTCCGGATTGAAATTTTCAGAGGCTACTATGTGATGTGCGGCCCCAAACGGGTAACAATCAACAACTTCCTTCTCCTGTCTTGTCGCCGTCAGTATTCCGTACATATTTGTTCCGGAGACGGCATACAATGGTTCTTTAAAATTATTTACTATGCCGTCGGGAGTATTAATGTCCAAAATTTTTCCTCCGTTGATAAGAGCAATTCTATTACATTTGCTTGCTTCATCCATGTAAGGTGTTGATACCAAAATAGATAAGCCCTTCTTCTGCAACTCCAGCAGCATGTCCCAAAATTCGCTTCTGGAAACGGCATCCACTCCTGTTGTGGGTTCATCCAAAAACAGAACATCCGGCTTGTGTATAAGAGAGCAGCATAGCGCCAGTTTTTGTTTCATTCCTCCCGACAGTTTACCGGCCCTTCTTGTTTTAAATGGTTCTATCTGTTTGTAAATAGGAGCGATAAGGTCATAATTCTGTTCAAGAGTAACATGAAACAGTGCGGCAAAAAAATTTATGTTCTCCTCTACGGTAAGATCCGGATAAAGAGAAAATTTCCCGGGCATATATCCTATCTTGTTTCTAATTGAATGATAATCATTTAGAATATCCATCCCGTCAACTTTTGCAGAACCGCCGTCGGAATCAATTAGAGTAACAAGGATGCGGAACAGTGTAGATTTACCCGCGCCGTCCGGTCCTATAAGTCCAAAAACTTCTCCGCGCCCGACATTGAAGGTGATACCGTCGAGAGCTTTAAGAGCCCCGTAATTCTTTGAGATTCCGTTAATTTCTATAGCATCTTGCCGCATCATAGTTTAACTTCTCCGTACATTCCAATCTTTATGCGCCCGTCATTTTTTACTGCAATTTTTACTGCGTAAACCATGTCCGCGCGGCTGTCTTTTGTTTGAATTGTCTTTGGGGTGAATTCACTTTCTGAGGCTATCCATGTTATTTGTCCTTGATAATCAAATGTTTTGTTCCCCCCAAAATCTGCCGTGACATTTACTTTTTGTCCAAGTTTTATTTTGGACAGTTGTTCAGAAGTGAAATATGCTCTTAAGTATATGTTGTCTAAATCTGCAATTTTAAATAGGGGACGGCCGATATTTGCAAATTCTCCGGCCTCACTGTATTTTGCCAGTATTGTGCCTGTTACCGGAGCTTTTATATGAGATTTTTCCAGCTTGTCATTGATTTGAGAAATCTGCAAGTCCATGGCAGAGGAATTGTCATTGATGGAGGCGGTACTGTTATTAAGAGATGAAAGCTGGGCGGAGAGTTGTCCGTTTAATACTTTTAATGAGGAGTTTACGTCATCCAACTGTTTGGTTGTTGCAGCACCGTCTTTAAGTAAATTTTGAACACGTCTTTTCTCAATTTCCTGTTTTGCAATTTGTTCTCTAAGGGCAGAGACTTGCTTTTGTATATCCGGTCTTCCGGACTTAAGGGCTGCGCTGCTTTTTTGCAACTGAAGTTTCTGTAAGTAAAGTTGCGTTGTGTCTATGACTCCTGCAACTTCCCCCGCTGTAAGAGTATTTCCTTCCTCTGTGTTGAGATACAGAATCTTACCTGCAGTTTCTGAAGATACCGTAATTTCCGTTGCCTCAAAAGTGCCCGTGGCATCCCAGTTACCCTTGCCGGCGCATGACATTATTACCGTTCCTGCGGCGGCAATAAGAAGCGAGTATTTTACTATTCTTTTCATATCTGTTTTATTATTATTCTTTATAATTACCCTTTGTCAATTACCTGTTTACAAGATGTTTCAACTGGTATACAGCCTTCACTAATTCTATTTCTCTTGCGGAACGGGCGGTGACGGCATCAGATTCATCCGTTATTTTACCAAGCAAATCGTTGGTGTCTATAATGCCGTTTTTGAGTTTAGATTCGGCGGCTTTTCTTACAGAGGTTCTAAGGCTCACTATTTTGTCATCATCTGAAAGCGCTTTTTTGAGTCGGGTAATTTCTCCGTTTTCTTGTGTTGCCTGCAGTTTTGTATTAAACAGGAATACATCATTTTGCACATTTACCTGTTGCTGAGCGGTGCGTATTTTATTTAAATCATTTTTGCGTGTGTAGTATGCGCCAAAATTCCACACCATTTTTACACCGGCAATTGCATTCCAGCCGGGATTTTTGTTCACCATGCTTTGGAAGTAATCAAAGCCTGGATAACCGTAGAACCCTTGCGCGAAAAGTCCGAATTTTGGTCTTGTTGAGGATTTTACGAGTTCTTCCTTTGCGGCAAGGCTATTGGATTTGGCTTCAAATATTTTTTGTTCCGGTCTTTGCGGAGCAAGCGATATAAGTAAATTAATACCTGTGCTGTCTTCATTGTCGGTGACCTCCGGCAGAACAAGACGTTTTCCTTTTATCTCTTTTCCAATGAATATTTCAAGCATTACGGCATAACTGTCGCGAGCAGACTTTAACTGATTAACCTGCTGATTTACTGTAAGTAACTGAGCCTCTACCGCATCTGCATCAGACTGAGTGGCAACGCCGTTTTTTAGCATAGAACGCATTTTATCTAAATTGCTTTTAAGCAATTGGACGGTTAGGTTGGTCTGGGATATTCTTTTGTCAAGTAGCAGGATTCCAAAATATAAATCATCTACGCGTCCCTCTACGCCATATAAATCTGAATCCGCTGAGTTTTGCTGTTCTATTGATTCTGTCTGAGCCAATTTTTTATCGGCGGAAGATTTTCCGCCGTCCCAGATATTTTGATTAACTTCAAGGGCAACCTTGTATTGTGTTTTATCCATGCCGCTCATGCTCATTCCGCTCTGTGCAAGCATGTTGCCCAGTGCAGAAGGGAAGGATGGAACTTCATTTTGCCATGTAGCCTGTCCGAATAGCGTTACCTGAGGCAGGTAAGATTTTCCCGCATTTGATATGGTGTATTGGCGACTCCGACTGATCAGATCATATTGTTTTATTTCCGGATAATTTTTCCCGGCAAGCGCACGGCATTCTTCTATTGTGAGTATGTCTGAATGTGTATTTTGTGCTATTGCCGGAGAGAAGGCAATTGCTAAAGGGCAGAGTAAAATCATAAACGGAATTAATTTATTCATAATGAATTATATTTTAAATGATTTTTTGTAAACGGCACATCATTGTCTCTACTGTCTCTTTTTTTCTCTGCTCCATAAAATTAGTCATGTTTATAAACTCTTTGCCAAAGAGTATTTGCATAATTGGGTAGGCAATAAAAGGAAATACGTTTAAAGCTACTATGTCCATAATAATATGACGTACATCAACTTTTTCTTTATGTTTTTTTGCCGTCTCTGCATCCAGCTTGCTCTGAGCTATTTTAAATGTTTTTTTAATCTTTGGTTTTAGAATTTTGACAATTAACTTAAAATGCTCTGGACTAGAATATATTTCGTTTACAAAGAAGCGCGGCAATTCTGGGTTTTTAAGTATGAAGTTAAAATGGCTCTCCATTGCCTCCTTTAATCTCACCTCCAGCGACAGATTGGAACTGCTTACCGTAACTAAAAACATATTAACCAATATCTCAAATTTTTTGCTGACAATTATATCAAAAAGGTTCTCCTTTGTTTTGAAATAGTAGTGGAGCATTGCGTGTGTAACACCTGCGTTTTTTGCTATTGAAGTTGTGCGCGCACCGTCAAATCCTTTTGTAAAAAACTCATGTTCAGCAGCTTGCAGTATAGCGTCTTCCTTGGTTTGATTTCTTTTCTCGGTTCTCATATTTTATTTTATCTCTTTACGGCCTTAAAAATTTAACAAAATTGTTTAACAAAATTGTTAATAACGCTGCAAATGTACTCAGTTTTTTCAATCCTCCAAAAAAATTATAGGATAAACTTATTGCAGCGGTACAGCCGCTTCTATGTTAAGGATTCGGTTAACCTCTCTATTGCCCTGTTTGGATTTTGCTCCTCTTCCAGCAGGGAGACAAATTTGCTTCCTATGATACCGCCGCGGGCAAATTTGCATGCCGCGGAAAATGTTGACCTGTTGGATATTCCAAAGCCCACCATCAGTTGATTTTTTAAGTGCATATCTTGTATGCGATTAAAGTAGCTGAGTTTTGCGGCATTGAAATCTTTTTGCGCTCCGGTTGTAGATGCGGAGGATACCATATAGATAAATCCGGATGTGTTTTCATCAATTTGGCGGATACGGCTCTCTTCCGTTTCCGGCGTTATAAGCATAATCACCTTAACATTAAACTTTTCCGCAGTTGTCTTAAATTCTTTCATATAGATATCAAACGGAAGATCCGGGATAATGCATCCGTCTATTCCGCACTCATTGCAGCTGCGGCAGAAATTCTCAAAACCATATTGAAAAATAGGGTTTAGATACCCCATTATAATCAGCGGTATCCCGACAGTTTTCCTTATATCTTTTAATTGACCGAACAGCAGTTTAAGACTCATGCCGTTCTTAAGAGCTTTTGTGGCAGCGCTTTGTATAATAGGCCCGTCTGCCATTGGGTCACTGAACGGCAGACCAATCTCTACCATATTTATCCCGTGCCGTTCCAAGCTAATAATTACATCCGCAGTATTCTCCGGAATAGGGGCACCGGCGCAAAAGTAAATTGACAATAAATCTTTTTTGTTGCTTTTAAATAATTCTGAAATCCTATTGATTGTATTCATTTTATTGCTTTTATAAACTTGTTGATTAATTGTACGTCCTTCCTGCCGGGCGCGTATTCAAATTTGCTGTTGATATCTATTCCGGAACAATGAGGGTTAGAGAAACTTTTGATATCCTTTATACTGTCGGGACCAATGCCCCCGCTTAAAAAGAACATTGTATTCCCTTTATAACTGTTTAGTATATCCCAATTAAAAGACTTTCCCGTCCCTCCATATTTAATTTGTTCCGGTTGTTCTTCAGAGTCAACAGGGCGGCACTCTTTTGTGTCAAACAAAAAAAAGTCGCAGCAATTATCATATAAATTTGTAATCTCCAAATCCTTAACATCGGAGATATGAAATGCTTTAATAATTTTATATCCCCTGTTTTTTAATTCTCTGCAAAAATCGGGAGATTCAACCGCATCAGTTCCCGCTTCACCGTTAAGCTGAATGTATTCCAGCCTATAAGGGATAGCTTTTGAACAAATAGTATGCATATCTGCATTTACAAAGACTCCTACTCTATGAGCGAATTCCGGGAGGAGTGACGGCATATCCGCTGCATAACGTGGTGAAAGAGGATAAAAGTTTATCCCCATAAAATCCACATCCATGCTTTCAAGTGCTTGAATTTCCTGGCCGTCTGTCATTCCGCAAACTTTGATGTAAAAATTTTGTCCGTTCATTTTTTAGTTTTTAAGTTTTATTTATTTGTTATCATTGGATAGTTGCGCTATTGTGGTAATAAACTCTTTTAATTTTTTTGCCGGCACTGTTTCTTTCATAAAAGTTTCTCCAATAAGAAATCCTTTATAACCGGCTTCCTTTAAGCGGATTACAGTCTCCGCTTCTTTTATTCCGCTTTCAGAAATTTTTACCGCATTCTCCGGCAGCAATTTTGCCAGTTCAAAAGAGTGTTTAACATCCGTCACAAAACTTCCGAGACATCTGTTGTTTACACCTATGACGTCACACTCCGGAGTACAATAATCCAGTTCATTTTCTTGATGAATTTCCAGTAAAACTTCCATTTTAAGAAAATGAGCCGTTTGTATAAACTCTAGGCAATCACTTTTTTTAAGAGCAGATGCTATTAGCAGAACGGCATCCGCACCTGCAGCCTTTGCCTCAAAAAGTTGATAATTATCTATTATAAAATCCTTCCTCAAAATAGGGATAGATATTTTACTCCCGACGGTTTGTATGTCCTCCGGAGAACCGCCAAAGTATTTTTTATCTGTCAGGACAGAAATTGCGGAAGCTCCGGCCTCTTCATAATAAGGGACTATATCCAGAGGATTTGCATCTTTGTGTATCCATCCCTTTGACGGAGACTTGCGTTTGAATTCTGCAATAATGCCCGTTTCGGATTTTTTGAGCGCAGCGCTAAGCGAGCGACATTCTGAGATTGCAATCTGTTGTTCCAGCCGTCTTTGCGGAATTTTCTTTTTGCTACTCTCAACCTCCGCTCTCTTATTGGCAACTATTTCTAATAGAATGTCTTGCATTATTAATTTTTGGATTTAGCTATTCAGTTCTACAAATTTCTTGAATGTTTTAAGCGCTTTCCCGCTCTCCAGAGATTCCTTTGCTATTGCCATGCACTCTTCTATTTTTTTGTCCGGTTCTATCACGTTTATTGCAAAAGCCGAGTTGGCAATAATGACACTTTTTTGTGATTCAAGTGCTTTGTTATTTAGCACATTGTCAAATATCGTTGCCGCATCTGCGGGTGTCACACCTCCATCCAGGTCTTTGCCGCATACTCTCTTAAATCCAAGCTGCTCAGGTGTATATATGGTTTCACTATAGCGATTTGCAACCTTAAATTCCGCAGTTAATGATATTTCATCATATCCGTCCAGACTGTGAACAACGGCGTACTTTGTCTCTCCCTTCTGATAGACGTAATTGTAAAGACGTAAAAGCGGAAGGTTATAAACTCCAAGCAACTGGTAAGTTGGAAAAACCGGATTTACAAGCGGGCCAAGCATGTTAAAGAAAGTACGTACCGCAAGAGCTTTCCTAACGGGAGCAACGGCTTTTAATGCGGGATTGAAAAGTGGGGCGTGAAGGTATGCAATATTGCAATTGTCAATAGACCGGCGCAATACGTTAATGTCTTTTGTGAATTTAACGCCGTGTTGTTCAATTACATTGCTGGCACCGCTTACGGAAGTGGCGCCGTAGTTGCCGTGCTTTACAACCTTGTATCCCGCCCCGGCAACAACAAAACAAGAAGTAGTGCTTATGTTAAAAGTGTTCTTCCCGTCTCCTCCTGTCCCCACAATGTCAATAGGATTAAACTCTTTAAGATCAACCGGGACACGCATTTCAAGTAGTGCATCACGGAATCCGCACAGTTCATCCACAGAGATGTTTCTCATTAAAAAGACGGTAATAAGAGATGCAACTTGCGCCTCCGTGTATTTCCCCTGCGCAATGTTTTGCAGAATCGTGCGGGCCTCTTCTCTTCCAAGATATTGGCTCTCAAATAGTTTATATAATATGTCTTTCATGATAATTCTATATTTATTT
>JAQWEK010000050.1:0-6337 GCA_028704975.1 Bacteroidales bacterium
CGGGAAGTCCGCAGCCAACAAGAAGTGATGTCATCATGTGGTTGCCCGGAGCAATCCAGTATCCAAGATAATCATCTATAAATGATTGAGTTAAACGGCGTGCCTCCATATAAGCTTTCATGTTAATGTCCTTAACAAGGAAGCCGGCATCCTTTAACATAGCCTGGATGGTGATAACATCAGGATGAATCTTTCCCCATGAAAGAGGTTCCATTGCCACATCTATATACTCAGCACCCGCTCTTGCAACTTCAAGCATGGAAGCCACTGAAAAGCCGGGGCCGGAGTGACCGTGATACTGAACTTTTATATGAGGATATTTGTCTTTAATAGCCTTAACAAGTCTGCCTAAAAATACAGGACGTCCTATGCCCGCCATATCCTTAAGAGCAATTTCATCTGCGCCGTACTCAACAACTTTGTCTACAATATCCATATAGTACTCAACTGTGTGAATAGGTGAGTGTGTGATACTTAAAGCAACTTGAGAAATCATTCCGGCCTCTTTTGCGTGAATAACTGAACCTTTCAAATTGCGGTGGTCATTCAATCCGCAGAAAGAACGCATAATGTCAACACCCTGAGCCTTTTTAACTTTGCACATAAGTGCGCGTACGTCATCAGGGACGGGGAACATTCTAAGTGCGTTAAGTCCGCGCTCCAACATATGCGTCTGAATACCGGCCTTATTAAAAGGTGCAGTCCATTCTCTTACAGCCGTGTTAGGATTCTCGCCAAACAGCAAATTTACTTGTTCAAAAGCGCCGCCGTTAGTTTCAACTCTGTCAAAGCAACCCATATCTATGATGACCGGCGCAATTTGCTTTAACATAGATACTTTTGGCACATACTTGCCGGAAGACTGCCACATATCCCTGTAAACCAGGGAGAACTTTATTTCTCTAGCCATATTATTAATCTTAATTTATCTCGACAGATATTCCGCCGAGAACGAATGGCAAATTTAGGAAAAAGGATTGTACTTTGCTAAAAAGGAATTATATTTGCAGCCCAATTCGGCGGAAGCGGCAGCAATGCGCTGAGGCTGATTATATGGTGAGAATAGCTCAGTTGGCTAGAGCATCGGTTTGTGGCACCGAGGGTCGTGGGTTCGAGCCCCATTTCTCACCCGCGCAAAAAAATGCCGACAAAGAACTTGCCGGCATTTTTTTATATTTTGCCGCACAAAGTGAGGTAAAGCCTTCGGCTTAAAATCATTAACTTTGCGGCATCTTTTACAATGAACATCGCAATTATAAAATAGCCTTTGAACTTATGGAACGGATTTCACGCGCAGAAATAGAGAGGCGTATGCGGAGTCATATCTTGATTCTGGATGGAGCTATGGGCACAATGATTCAGCGCCGAAAGCTGTCGAGAGACGGCAATATGGACATATTGAACCTTCTTAATCCCGATGGTATCATGCAGATACACAGGGATTATATTGCCGCAGGCGCTGAAATCATAACAACCAATACATTCAGCAGCACCGGTATTTCTCAAAAGGAATACGGAACCGCAGACAAGGTTTATGAACTCAACAAATGCGGGGCACAAATTGCCAGGCAAGCGGCAGAAGAGGCAGGTAACTGCAAGTCCGGAGATTCTGCACGCCGCGTAATTGTTGCAGGTTCAATTGGTCCGACAATAAAATCATTATCCCTTTCCCCGGATGTCACCAAACCGGAATACCGCAACATCTCATTTGATGAGATGGCGGCTGCGTTCAGGGAACAAGCTGAAGGTCTGATAGACGGAGGAGTTGATGTTTTGTTGCTGGAATCCTGCTATGACGGACTCAACGCAGAGGCGGCTCTCTATGCAATCCATCAGGCTCAAGAGGAAAAGGGTACGGATATTCCCGTAATGGTCTCAGCCACAATCAATGATAAGACAGGACGTCTGCTGACGGGACAAAAAACCGAAGCATTTTTTACGGCAATCTCACACTATAAATTGTTAACCTTTGGTCTTAACTGTTCCTTTGGCGCAAAAGATTTGATGCCGTTTGTGGAGGAGCTTAGCAAGTTTTGCAATAACTTTTATCAGAATGGGAATAGCAGATATCAGAATGAGAATGGCAGAGAGGACATTACCCTCTATAAGGGCTGTGGTATAAGTATTTACCCTAATGCGGGACTGCCCAATGAGATGGGAGAGTATGATGAAACCCCCGAGTATACTGCGGCATGTATAAAAGAAGTTGCAGCCAAAGGTTGCATAAATATTGCGGGCGGATGCTGCGGTACAACACCTGAACATATCCGTGCAATTGCCAATTCCTTAAGAGATTGCAAGCCAAGAGAAATTTTTTCTTGTAGTGAAGTTATAACTTCGGAGATTAAAGGCGTGGGAGACGTGATAGAAAAGAAGGAAAAATCCGTCCGGAGCCAAAATGAAAATTTATATGTCAGCGGTCTTGAGAATTTACTAATAAACAGAGAGATAAACAATTTCATCAATATAGGCGAGAGGACAAACGTTGCGGGCAGCGCAAAGTTTGCAAAGCTGGTAGGGGAGCAAAATTGGAGCGAGGCGGCAAAGATTGCGGTAAAGCAAATTGAGGATGGAGCAACTGTGATTGACATCAATACGGATGATACAATGCTCAATGGTAGTGAGCTTATGCAGAGCTTTTTACGCTATATTGCAGGCGAGCCGGAGATTGCAAAAGTGCCGCTGATGATTGACTCTTCAAACTGGGACACCATTCTTGCCGGTGTGAAAAATTGCAGCGGGAAAAGTATTGTCAACTCTATAAGTTTGAAAGACGGTGAGGAGGAATTTGTGCACCGTGCAACTGAACTTTTCTATCTTGGCGCGGCTGTGATTGTAATGGCTTTTGATGAAGAGGGACAGGCACTTACGTATGAACGCAAAATACAGATTTGCCGGAGGGCTTATGATATTTTAACCCGGCGCGTAGGTTTTGCTCCAAGCGATATAATTTTTGATTGCAACATTTTGACCATTGCAACGGGAATACCGGAGCATGATAATTATGCTGTTGATTTTATACGGGCGGTACGTTGGATTAAAGAGAACTTGCCTGGTGCAAAGACTTCCGGCGGCGTTTCAAATTTGTCTTTTGCATTCCGAGGAAACAACAAAGTGCGTGAGGCAATGCACTCCGTATTTTTATATCACGCCATTGCTGCCGGTCTGGATATGGCTATTGTAAATCCCTCTATGTTACAGGTTTATGATGACATAGAACCCGATTTACTCTCTTGCGTGGAGGCAGTTGTGATGAATGATTCTTCTAAGCTCCCGATAGTTTCCGGCTCTGCTTCCGCTTCATCACGTACGCCGACTGAATTGCTTGTGGAGCTTGCTACAAAAATCAAAGAGGAGGAGCTTGCCGCAAAACATGCTGCTTTGGGCTTGCAAGGTTCTAAGGATGCCGCTGTGCCCGGCGAGCGTATGGAGCGCAGTGACTTTAATCGAGCAGGCATCACCAAATCAGCAGAGCTTGAGGATATTGCAGCAATTTTAAAGCACAACCTAATCAAGGGAGATTTTACGGGTATTGAAGACATATTGACGCAGGCACTAAAAGAAATTTCTTCTCCGGTTTCTCTGATTGAGGGTCCGCTGATGAGCGGAATGGAAGCTGTAGGGAAAATGTTTGGAGAGGGAAAAATGTTTCTTCCACAGGTGATTAAGAGTGCCCGCGTTATGCAAGCCGCCGTGAATTTTTTGCAGCCGTTTATTGAAAAATATAATAATCAAGAGCAGGCGGCAAATCATGACTTGCCCCAAAATGCGGTTGAAGTTATAAATTATGAATCAGTTGAATACAGAAGTAATGTGCCGTCTGTCGAGAATAAAAATATTTTGTCTCAGCCTGTAATTGTGCTGGCGACTGCAAAGGGTGATATTCATGATATCGGTAAAAATATTGTTTCAATTATTTTGACATGCAATAATTTTAAGGTGATTGATCTTGGGGTAATGGTTGATAATCAGAAAATTGTAGATGAAGCAATAAAAAATAGAGCTGATTTGATAGGGGTGAGCGGATTGATTACTCCGTCTCTAAAACAGATGGAAAATCTTGCCGCGCTGTTGGAGGAGAACAAGGGGAGAATGCGTAAAGAGTTGGGATATCTGATTCCGCTTGCGGTTGGCGGCGCCACTACTTCTGCAGTTCACACTGCAGTTAATATTGCCCCATTATACAGTGGTACAGTTGTTTATGGCGGAGACGCTTCAAAGGCCGCAGTTGTTTACAAGAAACTTGTCAACGATTTTGGAGGGCATGCCCGCGTGTTTGCAAATTTGTCCTCTGCTGCGGAGTTATGCAATGAGTCCTTAGCCAATTCCGGTCCGGGTAATTGCGGAAATAATCATGTTCCTGATAATTACTTGCCCGGAAATTATTCTGCAATCATTAAGCATGAACAACGTGAAATTCGTCGCAACTACAAATGGCGCAACGCCAGCAAACTGACTGTGGCTGAGGCACGTACAATGGCTCCTCATTTTTCTCCCGACAGTTTTGTTCAGCCGGAAAATTATGGAGCGAATAATCTTTTTGCAAAAAATTTAAATCTTGGGGATATTGTTGGGAGGATTGATTGGACTGGATTATTTAATTTCTGGGGATTTAAAGGAAAATATCCGGAAGTTGCCTATAAAAATGAGGAGGCGGAAAAGCTTTATGACCAGGCGCTTGCATGTGTTGCCGAGATGACTGCCGACGGTTCCGTTGAGGCGAGTGTGATGCTGAAGTTTTTTGATGCCGTTTCTGCGGTTGACGGGGAACAGGACGTTATACGGCTTTTTGACAAGAAACTTGTTGGTGTCATTCCCGTACCTAGACAAGTTGTGGAAGGCTCCGAGTATCTTTCTCTGGCTGACTTTATTTCAAAAGATATACCGTCGCGAGTAGGAATATTTGTATTGAAAATTGAAGACCGCCGTGCAGAACAGCTTGATCACAAGAGCTTTGAATACCTGTTGCGTTACAGCATTTGTGCACGTCTTGCAGAGGCCCTTGCAGATTGGATGCAAGCGCAAGTAAGTCACTCTGTCGCTGACGGGACTGCAGACTCTGAGCAATCTGCCGGTGCCGTGCAAACCCTTAATATAATCCGCCCCGCATTCGGCTATCCAGTATGCCCGGACCACTCCATTAAGCGTATGGCATTTAACTTGTTGCACGTACAAGACCGTTTGGACATCAAACTCACGGAATCCAACGCCATTATTCCAACCACATCCATTTGCGGGATGCTGATTGCTCACCCGGATGCCAGGTTTTTTGATGTATAGGGAAAGTCCTCAAGTAGTGATTCCTTAGTTTTATTACCTTTGCCCCTGTAATGAAAGTCTCAGAGATACTCAATCAAAAAGGACGCAAGCCTTTTGCCTCATTTGAAATTGTCCCGCCTCTTAAAGGCAGCGATATTAGTAAGTTGTACGCATCCATTGAACCGCTCATGGAGTTTGAGCCGCCGTTCATGAATTTTACATCACACAGAGATGAGGTGGAGTACCGCAAAAATGCAAATGGCATGTTCATGCAAGTAACTGTAACTAAGAGACCTAGTACGCTTGCGATAGTTTCTGCAGTGAGCCGGAGGTTTCCTAAGATTGAAGTTATTCCCCATGTGATTTGCGGCGGGCAGACTGCGGACCAAAATGAGAGTTTGCTTTTGGATTTGCATTTCCTTGGTTTCCATAATATTATGGCATTGCGCGGGGACGCTTCAAAAGGGGAGAAGTACTTTATTCCAACTATTGGGGGATATGCGCACAGCTCAGAACTTGTAGCGCAAATTCAGAATATGAATGCGGGCAACTATCTGGACCGTAACATAAAAAATGCTGCGAGAACAGACTTCTGCGTTGGTGTTGGGGGGTATCCGGAAAAACACATAGAGGCTCCTAATCTGGAAGCCGATATTCAGAATCTTAAGAGGAAGGTGGATGCCGGTGCCGATTATATAATTACTCAGATGTTTTTTGACAATAGAAAATATTTCAACTTTGTGGAAAAGTGCAGAACTGTCGGGATAAATGTACCAATTATCCCGGGCATAAAACCAATCTCCACTCGGAAACAGATAGAGCTTCTGCCTCACGCATTTGCGCTGGATTTGCCAATTGAGTTGATGACAGAACTAAAAAAATGCAAAGATGACACGGCTGTATATGAATGCGGAATAGCCTGGTGTATAGCACAATGCAAAGAACTGCTATCAAACGGAGTTCCTGCCGTGCACTATTACACGATGGGCAAAGCGGAAAACATAAAACGGGTAATAAAATCCGTTTTTTAAAAAAATGACGCTGTCTTTAATTAATAACGGCGTCTTTAATTAATAAC